>CASTQR010000050.1 GCA_949451265.1 uncultured Eubacteriales bacterium
ACACGCAGCCGGTGGCCCCCAGGTTGCCGCCGAACTTGTCGAAGTAGTGGCGCACCTCGGAGGCGGTGCGGTTGCGGTTGTCGGTGAGGGCCTCCACGATAACCGCCACGCCGCCGGGGCCGTAGCCCTCGTAGGTGATGGACTCGTAGTCATTGGCGTTGCCGGAGCCCACCGCCTTCTCGATGGTGCGCTTGATGTTGTCGTTGGGCATATTGGCCGCCCGGGCCTTGGCGATGACGGTGGCCAGGCGGGAGTTGTTGGCCGGGTCGCCGGAGCCGCCGGTCTTGACGGCCACGATGATCTCACGGGCGATCTTGGTGAACGCCGCGGAGCGCTTGGCGTCCGCCGCGCCCTTGGTTTTCTGAATGTTATGCCACTTGGAATGTCCTGACATGGTGGTATCGTTCCCTTCTTGTGAGGTGTAAGCCCCATGGGGGCAGAAAATTCATCCAACAATATAGCACACTTCCCGGCGGTTTTCAACCCCTGGAGCGAAATCTAATCCTACGGGCAATTGCGCAAAAAGCTATTGCCTTCGGCGGCGGGATCGTATATAATGGTTTCGTTGGGAGACCGTTCGCCCCGCGTTTGAGAGGAGGGGCCGTGCTTGGACGACACCAGAACAAGAATCCTCTCCGCCACGATGAAGGCCGTCCGGCAGTACGGCCTGGAGGGGGCCCGGGTGCAGAACATCAGCGAGCTGGCCGGCATCTCGCCGGGGGCCATGTACCGCTATTTCAAGAGCAAGGACGAGCTGCTGGCGGAGTGCTTCACCTACGTGGACCGGCAGGCCGCCGCCATCTTTGAGGACGTGAAGTTCAATCCCCTCACCATGCTGACCGACCCCATGGGGGCGGTGAAAAGCCTGTGGCAGCCCTATTTCCGCTTCTGGCTGGCCCACCCGGACGAGACGGTGTTCTACCACCGCTTCCGGGACAGCGCCACCTTCCCCAAATTCTACCGGACCCAAAACCCCGGCTACTTCAACGCCTTTGGCAATATGGTGCGGGCCTTTATGAACACCTTCCCCAGCCTGCGCCGGATCAACCAGGACGTGCTGTGGCTCCACGTGCTGACCAGTACGGTGATGTACGCCAAGTACGTGGTGGAGGGCCTGCTGCCCAACGACCAGGAGACGGAGGACACCGTGTTCCAGTTCCTCACCGTGGGGCTCAGCGGCTACCTGCGGCCGGAGAAGGCCAAACGGGACCGATAAAACGCGCCGCCCCGGGGCGGTTCGTTTTTGGCCCACATTGCGAATAAACGTTTATTTTGTCCGCCTGTTTTCCTGTCAGGCGCTCTACTTTGACCCAGGAAGTAAATAAACGTTTACTACCGACAGGACAAAACCATCAAGGAGGCATACCCATGAAGCTGAAGATGAAAGCCAAGATTGCCAGCATCCACAATAAGATCGAGATCACCGGCGAGGACGGGAACGCCCTCTACCACATCCGCAGCAAGGCGCTCTCCCTCCACGACGTGACCCACCTCACCGACGGGGAGGGTCAGGAGATCGCGGTCATCACCCGGCGGCCCGTCTCCCTCCACGACACCCACATCATCGAACTGGCGGACGGCACCGAGATCGAGCTGCGCTCCGAACTGCTCCACCTGACGAAGGATGTGCTGGACATTGAGGCCCTGGGCTGGCAGCTCACCGGGGACCTGGTTCAGCACAACTACCAGCTCACCGACGACCGGGGCCAGCTCCTGGCCCAGACCCACCGGAAATGGCTCTCCCTCCACAACACCTGCGAGGTGGACATTGTGGACGAGGAGCGCATGGATCTCATCGTGGCGGTGCTGGTGGCGCTGGACAAGATCGTGGGCGACCGGGAGCGCACCATGGCAGCCTCCGACCACGATTTTGACCGGGACGGCGGCCAGGGCTGACCGCCCCCGACATCCTTCCGAAACAGGAGATGAATGACCCATGTCACGTTCCCGACCCGGCGCCCGGCTGGCCCCCCGCCCCGGCAGCCGGCTCCGCAGGCGGCGGCCCGACCCGCTGATCCGCATCATCATCGCGCTGCTGTGCGTCAGTCTGGCCCTTGTCCTCCTGGCCGTAGGGGCTGTTCTCTGGCGTTCCGCCCAGGCGGACGGCCCCGCCGCCCCCGCGGCGGAGACGGAGCGGCCCGCCCCTCCCACCCCCACACCCCAGCCCACCCTCCGGCCCGCCGCCGTCACCGGGGCCCCTGTCTCCCAAATCCCGGAGACGGCCCTGCCGGAGCCGTCTATCGACCCGGACGCGTGGTTCGCCGACGCCGTGTTCATTGGGGACTCCCGGACGGACGGCCTGCGGCTGTTCAGCGGCATCACCACGGAGGCCGCGTTTCTGGCCCACACCGGCCTGTCCATCTACAGCGTGGATCAGGGCAAGGCCACCATCCGGCAGGGGGAGCGCCGGGTGTCCGTGCTGGACGCCCTGGCCCAGGGGACGTACGGGAAGGTGTACCTGTCGGCGGGGGTGAACGAGCTGGGCTACTTCAACCCCGCCGGGTTCGCCGCCACCTATGGCCGGGTCATCGACGCGGTGCGGGAGCGCCAGCCTAACGCCCGGATCTATATCCAACGGATCATCCCGGTGAACGGCGCCCGGTGCCGGGACAGCGGCACCCCCTACTACATCACCAACGAAGGGGTGGACAGCTACAACGCCGCGCTGGAGGGGCTGTGCGCGGACAAGGACGTGACCCTGCTGGGCGTTCCGCCGGAGCTGCTGGACGACACCGGGGAGCTGGCCCTGGCGCTGACCACCGACGGCGTGCACTTCCAGGTGGAGGGCTACAAAATCTGGCTGGACTACCTGCTGGCCCACACGGAGGGCTGACAAAATTGGGATGGGAGAGATGATATGGGGCGGATCGCGGCTAATAAACGGGAACTGTACATTCTGCTGTTGATCTTCGTGGCGGGCGGGGTGTTCGGCTTCCTCTACGAGGAGCTGTTCTACCTCATCGACCTGGGGCATCTGATCAAGCGGGGCAGCACCTTCGGCCCCTGGATCCAGATCTACGGCTTCGGGGCGGTGTTTATCGCCGTCACCACCAAGCGCCTCCGGGACAGGCCCTGGCTGGTGTTTCTGGTGAGCGGGTTGGTGTGCGGGGCGCTGGAATACGTCACCGGGCTGGTGTTCGACCGCTGCTTCCACATCCGCTCCTGGGACTACAACGTGGAGATCTGGAACTGGGGGAACCTCGGCGGCTACGTGTGCGCCCGGTCGGTGCTGTTCTTCGCCCTGTCCGGGCTGTTCCTCCAGTACGTCCTGCGGCCCCTGCTGGAGCGGTACGCCGGCCGGGTGAGGCCCCGGACGCTGGCTCTCGCCGCCGTGATCCCGGCGGCGGTGTGCGTGCTGGACATGATTTCCAGCACCATCTGCGACACCTTTTTCCGGTGAGAATGGAGGGACGAAAATGTTGTTTGTCTTGGATTTTCTGCGGGAGGCCGGCGATGTGCTGCTGGCCGCCGAGTTCGCGGTGGTGGCGGTGAGCGCCGCCCTGGGCGCGCTGGCCATGTTCTTTGTGATGTGCTTTGTATTGGAGGTGGTGGCCTGCTGGCGGATCTTCCGGAAGGCGGGGCAAGGGGGCTGGAAAAGCCTGATCCCGGTGTACAGCAATTTTGTCCGTTACAAAATCTCCTGGCGGCCCCTGTGGTTCTGGGTGGGTGCGCTGCTGCTGGCGGCCTCCATCGGGCTGAGTTATTGTTCCGGGCAGAGCCTGATCCTGGACGCTGCCGCCCTGATTGTGTGGGCGGCCTCCTGCCTCATCCACCTGGCGGGGTGTTGGAACCTGTCCCGGGCCTTCGGGCAGGGGGCGCTGTTCGCCCTGGGGCTGGCGCTGTTCTCCCCGCTGTTCACCCTGATCCTGGGGCTGGGCGGCGCAGAGTACCGGGGGCCCCAGGGACGGGGGGTGGGCCCGTGAGACGCCGCGTGTTCCCCCGGCTGGGGGCGTTCCTGCTGGCCGGGGCCCTGCTGCTGGGGCTGGTTCCCACGGCCCATGCCGCCGGACCTGACACCATCTGGCTCACCGGGAAATTCGACTCCCCCGCCTACCCGGACCGGGAGCTGTCCTGCCAGTTCCCCTACCGGGACGAGTATTTCACCAGTTCCGCCACCAGCTACCAGCACCCCCTGGCCCAGTGCACCCTGGGGCTGGCGGTGTCCGCCTTCCGGGCCGCCGACCTGAGGCTGGACCGGAAGGACGAGTATATCCGGGACTACCTCACCCAGGCGGGCTTCGGGAACATGGTGAGCGATCAGTTCGACCAGGAGCCCTCCGCCGACACCATCGCCACCCTCATCGCCTCCAAGACCCTCCGGGACAGCGAGGGGGAGTTCCTGCTGGTGGCGGCGGCGGTGAGCGGCGGCGGCTATGAGGACGAGTGGCTCAGCAATTTCTCCTTCGGGAACGATACGGTGCACAAGGGCTTTTTCAGCGCCGCCTACACCGTGTTCCAGCGGGTGTTCGACTACGTGGATGGCCACGCCGGGGGCGGGCGGTTCAAGCTCTGGATGGGGGGCTACAGCCGGGCGGCGGCGGTGAGCAATATGACCGCCGTCCTGGCCCTGGCGGCGGAGCAGGTGGACAAGGATGACCTATACGTCTACACCTTCGCCACCCCCAACAACATCCGGTTGGAGAGCGGCGATTTTGATCTGGACGGGGACTACGGCAGCGTTTATAATGTGGTGGGGATGTTCGACCCCGTCCCCTCCATCCCCTTCCAGGAGTGGGGATACGGCAAGCTGGGCACCACCCTGCGCCTCCCCGCCCAGGAGACCACGCCGGACTACGCCGCCCGGCGGGAGCCGGTGGCGGAGATCTACCGGGCCGTCACCGGCACGCCCTATACCAACAACCCGGAGGCCAACTGGTTCCTTCAGAAGCTGTACCAGCTCATCTACGATATGTCCCGCACCGCCGGGAGCTACCAGGAGGCCCTGGAGGGGGTGATCCAGGAGGCGTGGGTGAACCGCTCCAGCGCGTTCCAGCTTCTGCGGGCCCTGTGCGGGGCGCTGAGCCAAAACAGGGAGACGGACGCCATGCTGCTGGGGGAGGCCCCCAAGGCGGACACCCTCCTGTCCGTGTTCCTCTACGATCTGGTCCTGGAGGAGCTGGGCCTGCGGCCCAGCAGCTGGAACGAGTTGAGCCTGATGATACAGCTGTTCTACGAACACTGTCCGGAGGTCTACATCGCCTGGATGCTGTCCCAGGACAACCCGGCGAACCTGTTTGTCACCGACACCGACTACCGCCGGATCTTCCTGGACAGCCGGGTGGACTACGTGCTGCTGGACGGCGACCGCCAGCCGGTGGAGGCGGTGTGCGCCGCCAGCCTGGGCCGGACGGTGATGATCACCGTCCCCGCCTGCCGTACCTACACCCTGGCCCTGTCCGCCGGGAAGGATGGGGAGCGGGTGAAGGTGGTGGAGTACGGGGCGGGCTCCCTCCACTACGCCTACCAGCTCTACGAGCTGGACAGCGGCGGGACGTATGAGCTCACCCTGCCCATGGAGTTCTGGGAGAGCTGGGACGACGGGGGGCTGGTGCGGGTGCCCGACCGGGAGCTGGTCGCGCCGTCCGTCCAGGCCCTGGAGCGATCCCGGGTCCACCCCAGCGCCGTCTTTGAAATTGAGGACAGCGGCTTCGCCGCCTCCTACGCCCTGAACATCGCCCTGGGCGCGGCGGTGGCGCTGCTGCTGGCCCTGGCGGTTCTGCTGATTATCGTCCTCCGGCTCCTGCTGCGGGCCGGGAGGAGGAAGCCCCCCGCCCCGGCGGGAGAACATGAGAACGGAGGTAATTCCCATGCGTGACAACCACGCGGAAGAACGGGCCGAGGCCCCCCAGCCCACGCCCCCGCAGTCCCCCGCCCCGGAACAGAAGGTATTCGCCCAGGGGTACTGCTTTGTGAAGATCTTCGTGTTCTTCGTGCTGGGCTGCGTCATCGGCACCTATTACGAGGAGATTCTTTGGTTCATCCGCTTCCACGAGCGGGTGAACCGGCAGGGGATCTTTTACGGCCCCTTCAGCCCCATCTACGGGCTGGGCATCTGCATCTTCGTGATCTTCCTGGGCCGGAACGCGGCGCAGCGTTCCTGGCTGAAAACCTGGGCCTGGTCGGCCCTCATCGGCGGGTGCACCGAGTACGCCACCAGCTTGATCGCGGAGAAGGTGTTCGGCTCCACCATCTGGGACTACTCCAATATCCCGCTGAACATCAACGGGCGTACTACCCTGCCCTTCATGGTGTTCTGGGGGCTGGGGGGCATGGTGCTGATGAAGCTGGTATACCCCTTCATCTCCAAGTGGATCGAGAAGATCCCCTATAAAATCGGGCAGGCGGTGTTCTACATCGCCCTGGTGCTGATGGTCATCGACCTGGTGCTGTCCTACGGGGCCATGGGGCGGCGGGCCATGCGGGATCAGGGCATACCGCCCCAGACCTTCATCGGGGAGTTCTTCGACCGGGTGTACCCCGACGAGTACATCGACGAGAAGATCCCCGCCATGGTATTCAACCAGAGGGAATAGAGGGTTCCCGTAAACAGATCACCGCCCTGTACCGGCTTCGGTACAGGGCGGTTTTTCGCACCTTCTATCAGATGTTCTCCATGAAGTTTTTCAGCAGCTGCGCCGCCTGGGCACGGGTGGCCGTCCCGCCCGGGTCAAGCACGCCGCCGCCCACTCCGCGCAGGATCCCCTTCTCCACCGCCCAGCACAGCGCCTCCTGGGCGTAGCCGCTGGCCTGATCCGCGTCAGTGAAATCCAGGGTTTGGCTGCCGGCCTCGGGGCTTCCCGCGTACCGCCAGAGCATGACCACAAATTGTTCCCGCGTGATGTCGTCGTTGGGGCCAAACTGGCCGTCCCCATAGCCGCCCGCGATACCGTTCTCCGCGGCCCAGGCGACCCCCTCCGCATACCACGCGTCGCCGCTGACATCGTGGAACGCGTCGGTCAGATCCAGCTCCGGATTGCCCTCCAGCCTGTACAGCACGGCGGCCAGCATCCCCCGGCTCATGGACTGGTCCGGGCTGAACGTCGTCTCGCTGGTGCCGTTGAACAGCTCATGGGCCGTGGTGATGGCCATGTCCCTCATGGTCACCGTCAACGCCGAGTGGATTGCCGGTTACGGCAACGGCAAGTTCGGCCCCAGCGGCAAGGTGACCGGCTGCCAGGCCGCCGCTGTGATTCTGCGGGCCGTGGGTTACGGCAAGAATAACGAGTTCAAGGGCGGCTTTGCGGAGGCCCCGGTTGAAGCGCCTGAGCCTGTTCGTTTTCGCTCCCCCAAAGACGGCCTATACCGCCAGCTTCGGCGGTATAGGCCGTCTGTTATATACCTGAACTGTCACCGCAGCAGCGCCCCCACGTCCTCCATCCCCCGCTGGCGCAGGAATTGGGCCTTGGGGGACAGGCGCAGCACCTCCCGGATGTCGCAGGTCAGCGAGCTGGCCTCGCCGGTGTCCCGCACCACGCTGATGTACTGGTGGACGCTGTACATACTGCCCAGGCTCTGGCCCAGCTGGCCGTACATGGCGCCGTACACCCCCTGAAGCCGGGTGACCCAGCGATGGTCCGCCGACAGCACAGACAGGGCGGCCTTGGCCGCCTCCCGGGTGGAGAGGTTGAGCCCGTCCAGCCGCAGGGCCCGGGCGGACACCCGGAACCGGGGCACCGTCACGCTGGACTCCCCCACCTGGAGGGACAGGCCCTGCCGGGTCCACAGCTTTGCCCCGCCGATGTCCATGCCGGGGGCCACCTGGACCTTCCCGCAGTTGCCGAACAGGCAGCCGCCGATGTCCCCGTCCGGCCCGCCCCCCTGGGCCTTGGCCACCCGGGCGGAGCCAGTGATCACAATGTCGCCGCAGGCCCCCTGTATCCCCGCGCCGATGGCGGCGGCGCCGCAGGCGGCCAAGGCGGTCACCGTGCCGCCCTGGATGCGGATGTCCCCCACGGGGGCGCCCAGCGCCCCGCCGATGCCCGCGCCGCCCCCCGTCCCGGCGGCAGTGACGACACCGCCCCGGATGTGGATGGGGCCGGTTTTCTCCCGGCCCGCGGCGCGATCCCGGCCGATGCCCGCGCCCCCCGCGCCGCCGGTGGCGGTGAGGGTGCCGTCGGGCGCGCCTTTGGGCTCCTTGGTCTGGTCAACGCGCAGGGCGGTGCCATCCCCCAGGGAGATGCCCGCGAAGCCCGCGCCGCTCTCAAACACGTTATCCGTCCCCCGCTGGAGCAGCAGGGCCACGTCGTTCCCCCGGCCCAGGTAGAAGGCCCGCCCGGAGTCCACCCGGCATTCCACTCCGTCCAGGATCAGCTTTACCGGGCCGATGCCGTCGGCCAGCACGATCCGGCCGCTGAAGGGCACCTGATCCGCGTCCGTCCCCGCCCCGCCCGACACGGCGGTGACCTCGCCGGACAGGATGCAGAGGGTATGGCTCTCCTCCTCATAGCGCCAGTCCGTCTCCGGCTCCCCGCCGGTGACGGTGAAGGGGTTGGGATAGCGGGTGATCTGCCGGAAGGCCCCGGCCTTGTCGTCCCAGCGGACGTAGACGTATTTGGTCTGGGCCCGGCCCGCCTTGTCCCGGCCCCGCAGGGTGATGGTGTGGGCGGGCCAGCCCTTGGAGTCGTCCCCCTTCAGCAGCCACAGCCGGGCCATGTCAAAGGGATCGCTCATCCGCAGGGCAAGCTGGCCCTGCCTGCCGTCCACCCCCAGGGCGGTGAGGGAGCTCCACTCCGGCAGCAGGGTTTTCCACACCAGGTCGAAGGGGGTGAGCGGCCGGCCCTGGGCGTCATGGACGGAGACACCCTCCGCCGCCAGCAGGGAGGCGGGGCCGTCCACCACGATCTGGGCGGCCAGCGTCCCGGCGTCCTTCCCGTCCAGCACCACCGCGCCCCCGGTGAGCCGCAGTACACCACTTTCCCCGGCCCGGAGCTGCCCGATCCGCAGCAGCCCGCCGCCGTCCAGGGTGAGCGTGACGCCCTCCCCCAGCCGAAGCTGGGCCGCCCCGTTCTCCCCCATGACTGTCACCTGTCCCTGGGCGGACTGGGCGCTCAACAGGGGGGTATTCACCTGCTGGAGCACCACCCGCCCCTGCCCGTCCAGCCGGAGGGCGGGGGCCTCCTGCCCCAGCCCCCGGAGTATGATCTCCTGGGTTCCGTTCACCATCAGGGTTCCGTTCTGCGGGTCAAGGGCCGCGGCGGACAGCTCCCGGCCCGACGCATGCACCGTCCCCAGCTGCCGCGTGTCCAAAGGCTGGGCGGGCTCCCGCTCTGCCGCCGCCTGGGGCGCGGCCCCGGCAGTGCCCTGCCCCTCCGACCCGCCCAGGCCGTCCAGCAGGGCCATGAGGCCGTCCCCGCCGCCGTCCAGCAGGGCCATCAGCAGGCCCAGATCCCCGCCGCTTCCCGCCAGCAGGTCCAGCAGTCCCGGCAGATCCGGGGCGGCCTCCCCCGCCAGCAGCAGGTTCATCAAAAAGGGCTCCAGCCCCGGCGCGGTGCCGGCGGCAAACTGGGCCTGGAAC
>CASTQR010000051.1 GCA_949451265.1 uncultured Eubacteriales bacterium
GGTGACGGTATAGTTGAATTTCAGCCGCAAATAGAGGATATAGCTGGCCAGGGAGGCCGCCTCCACCAGCACTGCGGCGGGCAGGCGCTTCCAGTTGGCGCAGGCCCAGCACAGAGTAAACACGTCCGCCAGGAAGAAATACCGCTCGTGCATGTAGGGCAGGAGGAAGGGTACGCCGATACACAGCGCCACCGCCGCCGCCATCGCCAGATCGTTATCCAGCCGCCCCCGGTACAGGAAGCCCACCGCCAGCAGGGCCAGCACCAGCGCCCCGGCAGCTAAAACGCCCAGCAGGGCAAAATACCCCGGATCCTCGGTGCCGTAGGGCAGGAGCTGATAGACGGTGGGGGCGTTCAGCACCAGGCGGCTGCTGTACTCCCCCATCTGGTTGAAGTAGATGCCCAGGATGTCCTTCAAGGGCTTGCCCAGCAGCAGGGCGGGGACAACGGAGATCAGATAGGTGAGGGGGAACACCCACAGCTCCCGGAACTTCACCCGGCCCGCCAGCCACAGCACCCCCCACAGGGGCAGCAGGAAAATGGCCTGGAGCTTGAAGCAGAAGGCCAGGGCCATCAGCGCCACCGAGGTCTTATTCCGCCCGTCCAGCACACAGGCGGCGGCGTGGACGCACAGGGCGCCGTAGATCCCGTCGCACTGGCCCCAGAGGGCCCCGTTCAGCACCACCGTGGGCAGCAGCAGGGCGGCGGCGAAGGCGATCAGGGGAGCTATGCTCCCCTGACGTTCCCTGGTCAGGGAACGAACCAGCCGGTAACAGCCCCAGGCCAGGATCACGTCGAACAAGAGGGAGAACAACTTAATCAGGTACAGGTCAGGGGCGGAGAGGTAGGAGATAAAGGCCATAAAATAAAGGTAGGGCACGTTGTAGTCCCCCACCGCGTGGGCCACAGCCGAAAAGCCCCCGTGCTCCTGAAAATAGGCGTACCAGTGGGTGAGGAAGTTTTTGTAGTCCGTCCCGGCGTAGTCCAGGCTCAGCGCCCGGAACAGCATGGCCGCCCCGATGGGCAGCAGCAGGATCAGCAGCGCGTCCCGCCCGCAGCCCTCCAGCCGGAGCAGGGCCAGGGCCAGCGCCGCCAGCAGCAGCAGCGCCGCCGCCACGCCCAGGTGATCCGCCGCCACGCCCCGCCCCAGGCCCAGGCAGGCCCACACGGTTCCCGCCAGCAGCAGCGCCCCCAGCGCCCCGCACAGGGCGGGCAGGCAGGTTTTCCAAGGCTTATCCATGTATACGCCCTCCGATTCACAGTCTGCCCCCTATTATACGACAGCGGCCCCGGCTTGTCCAGTCCGGGGCCGGGACATTTTCCAGAGATTCCAGAATTATGGTTGACAGAACTTTCCGGGGAGATTACAATGGAGTCCCGCATAACGGATCTGTTTTACATAACTTTTTGGTAGATTTTGTCAAATCGGAAAGGATGACCGCCATGAAACCCTTGAAGCGACTGACCGCCTGGGCGCTGAGCCTGATCCTGGCCCTGTCCCTGCTGGCGCCGGGCCTCCCCGCCGCCTACGCCGCGCCCGCCGGGACGCCCACCGGCTCCATCGGCCTCATCCTCCGGTTCGACCTGCCCCAGACCGCCGCCAACGCCGCGGGCCGAAACATCCAGCTGGAGGTGCGGGGATCCGGGGGCGCTGCCCGGATCTCCCTGCCCAGCGGCGCCGCCCTGGAGAACAGCCTGGGCGCGTCCGTCTCCGCCGTGGTGAAGAACACCGACGGCGTGATCCTTACTAACGAGAGCCAGGTGGGCTACTACGAGGTGGAGCTGTCCGGCCTGCCCGCCGGGGGCTCCCGGTATGATCTCACCCTCACCGGCACGGGGTACAAGTCCTTCCGCCAGACCGTCACCCTGGACGGCTACAGCCAGCACGTCATCGCCGGCACCGGGGACGCCACCTTCCCCCTGGGGGACGTGAACGGGGACGGCGCGGTGGATCACGCCGACCTCACCGCCCTGGACGCACGGCTGGGCAAGACCGCCCAGGTTGGCCCCTACGACCTCAACGGCGACGGCAAGGTGGACGTCACCGACCTGGCCTACGTCAACCACACCCGGAGCGCCTCCGGGCAGGCCCAGGTGCTGGACACCGCCGCCATCCTCTCCCCCGCCGTGGACGTGCCGGAGGGCCTGCTGAGCGGCGACCCCGCCGACCTGTTCCGGGACGGCGGCTCCGTCACCGTCCTGCCCTCCGGCGGGGCCGCTGAGCTGCCCATCACCCTGGACGGCGGCCGGGGCGTGGAGCTGAGCCAGATCCGCATCATCTGCCCCGACGGCGCGGGCCAGGGCGGCGTGGAGGCGGGTACCGTGCTGGCCGAGCTCACCGACGGCTCCACCCTCACCGTCCCCTTCAGCGCCGCCGCCCCGGCGGGGGTGTACGCCATCGGGGAGGTGGAGGGCCAGCGGGTGGTCACCATCGACCTGGGCCGCAAGGTGGCGGTGAAGAAGGTCACCATCCAGGTCACCTCCACCACCAATGAGACGGGCTTCGCCACCGTCACCAAGATTGAGTTCCTCAAGGATATCGTCCCCGACAACCCGGCGAACAACTCCGACCGGGTGAAGGGCCTCACCGCCACCCCCGGAAACGGCGGCGTCACCCTGTCCTGGGACGCGGTGCGCAACGTCACCGGGTACACCGTGGCCTACGGCGCCAGTGCCAACGCCCTCACCCAGTCCCTGTCCGTCAACCGCAATTCGGCGGCGGTCACCGGGCTGGACAACCTGAAAACCTACTACTTCCAAGTCACCGCCGTCAACGGGGACTGGCGGGGCACGCCCTCCCGGGTGGTGTCCGCCATGCCCCAGCCCGGCGGCGTGCCCGGGGCCCCCTCCAACCTGGGGCTCACCGAGGCCGACCAGTCCCTGCGGCTCACCTGGGGCTCCACCAAGGACGCTACCTACTATCAGGTGTTCTACCGCCCCGCGGGCCAAAGCGCCTTCCAGCAGTTCGGCGGCAATGTGACCGGCACCTCCGCCACCATCACCGGGCTGGTGAACGGCACCGCCTATGAGGTGGCGGTGAAGGCGGGCAACCAGCGGGGCACCGGCCCCTACTCCGCCACCGCCTCCGGCACCCCCAAGCAGGAAGTTTTGGCGATGCCCGATCTGCCCAAGGAGGGCCGCATCGACAACGGCATGGTGCAGTCCGTGGTGATGGAGAACCCCAACAACGTGAACCGCTCCCTGTGCCCCAGCTTCAAGACGGAACACGTTATCGACAACGACGCCGCCACCTACTGGGTGGCCAACCAGTGGTGGGTCAGCAGCAAGTTCACCTACACCTTCCAGGAACCCCAGGACATGAACTACGCCATCCTGGTGCCTTACCTGGGCGGGAACCACAAGTACGCCCTGAAAACCTATGTGATCACCGCCAAAAACAGCGCCGGGGAGGTCGTGGCGGAGGGCACCTACACCGCCCGCTCCCTGGATCCCAGCAAGAACTATCTGGTGCTCCCCTTCCCCCTGGCCAAGGGGGTGAAGGAGCTGTCCATCTCCCTCAACGAGCGGGAGGGGAACGGCTGCCGGGTCAGCGTCTCCGAGATGGCCTTCTACAAGAGCGACACCCTGCCCGACCAGATCGCCGCCCTGTTTGCCGACGGCAGCTTCACCGCCCTGCGCTCCGGCGTCACCCAGGCCGCCATCGACGCCCTCTCCGCCCGGCTGGAGGCCAAGGCCGACTTCTACCTGGATCTGGCCCGCCTGCGGGACGAGCTGAAGCTGGCCTCCGCCCTGCTGAAGGGGGACGCCTCCGCCCTGGGCCTGGTGAAAACCGGCTTCCAGGGCCGCGCCGCTTCCAAGGACGCCGCCTGCGGCCAGAGCGCCAGCGACCTCCAGCCCCTGGGCGTCACCGCCCGGGCGGGCTCCACGGTGGCGGTGTACGCCTCCCTGCCCACCGACGCGCCGGTGTACGTGGTGCCCACCCAGTTCTACGGCGAGTCCGGCATCTGGCGGGGCAGCCCCGTCAAGCTGGAGAACGGCCGCAACTACATCTATGTGCCCAGGATCGGCTCCCTGACCGATGAGCGGGGCGGGCCGCTCTACCTGACCTACGCCGGGAACAACGCCGGCGCGGTGAAGGTGCAGGCGCGGCTGGATCAGAACGCCTTCGCCATGCCCGTGCTGGAGCTGTCCGGCTGGTATGCTATGGGCGAGAGCGCCCGCCGGGAGGTCATCCGGGCTTATGTGACGGAGCTGCAAAGCTACGTCTCCGCCCTCAAGCTCTCCAAGCCGGGGACGGACATCCGCAACGCCACCGAGATCTCCACCCCCAGCGTGCTGCTGTCCCTCCCCGCCGACCGGGCGCTGGCGGGCCTCCAGGGGGTCAGCGCCTCCCCGGACGCCATGGCGGACACCCTGTACCAGAACGTGCTGGCCTGGGAGGATGTGCTGTACGTGGCCAACCAGGTGCAGGGCATCGTCCCCGCCGCCGGGGCCCGGACGGACGCCTACCGCTACCCCATGACCACCCGTCAGAACATCCGCTATATGCGGATGTTCGCCGGGGCCTTCATGTACGCCGCCGGGAACCACATCGGCATCGGCTACGGCTCCGCCCAGGGCATGGTGTGCGGGCGGCCCGTGTCCCAGACCGGGACGGGCAAGGCCAACGGCCTGTTCGGCTGGGGCATCGCCCACGAGATCGGCCACAACATGGACAAGCTGGGCAGGGCCGAGATCACCAACAACATCTACGCCCTGGCTGTCCAGGCCTGGGACGGCGGCTCCATGGCCCGGGACACCCGGCTCACCCTCAGCAGCATCTGGCCCGCCGTCTACGACAAGACCGCCCAGGGCCGCCCCGGCTCCGCCGGAAACGTGTTCGTCCAGCTGGCCATGTACTGGCAGCTCCATCTGGCCTACGACGGCGGGGCCAAGCCCCTGGACTTCTACAACCGCTTCTTCTCTGCCTGGAAGGCGGGCATGTACAGCGGCTATACCTACGATGAGCGGGTGGCCCTCATCGCCTCCGAGACGGCAGGCCGGAACCTCACCGAGTTCTTCACCCGCTGGGGCCTGATCCTGGGGGACGGCGCCAAAGCCGAGCTGTCCAAGCTCCCCGCCGAAACCCGCGCCCTGTGGTATCTCAACGACGACTCCTACGCCTACCGCCTGCAAAACGGCAGGGCGTTCACCGGGCGGATCTCCGCCTTCGCCACCGTCAGCCAGAACCACGCCACGGTGACCATCTCCGGCGGGGACGGCACGGTGCTGGGCTATGAGATCCTCCGGGACGGCAAGCCCATCGGCTTCACCACCGGGACGGCCTACGTGGACGACCTGGGCGCAGCCAACAACCTGACCTACACCTACTCCGTCGCCGCCGTGGACAGGCTGGGCAGCCGCAGCCCTGCCGTCCCTGCCGGGGAAGTGCGGGTGGCCTACGACAAGGCCATCGACCCCAGCCTCTACACCCTGACCCGCATCGGGACGGAGGTGGAGATCACCATGAAAGCCGGGGCCGTCCCCGTCACCGGCCTTAAGGTCAGCGGCGGCAGTCTGGCGGGCTGTACCGTCACCGCCCTGCTGGACGGCTCCAGCCAGTGGACGCCCGTGGCCCTGGGCCCGGATCGCGGCGGAGCGGCCTACTTCGCCAAGCCTGGCACCGTCAACGACAGCCGGATCTGGACCTACGACGTGTCCGCCCTGCGCGTCTCCGGCCTGCCCGCCGGGGCCACGGTTGAGCTGCTGGACTACCCCGGCGACCGGATCGACTTCTACGAGGGGGCCTCCGTAGGCAGACTGGCCCAGCCCCTGGCCTATGAGGGCGGCGTGGTGCCCGCAGGCACCGTAGTGGTGGTGGGCACCTACCGGGGCGACCCCGTCTACAACACCCTGGAGATCCAGGCCCGCTACAACACCACCGCCGAGGCCCAGGAGGAAAACGGCGTCACCAGCACCCAGCGGGCCATGAACGGCTTCGCCCTGTTCTACGCCGAGATCCCCGCCGACGGCGCGGTGAGCGACACCAGCGACGGCTTCTGGGTGTTCGTCCCCGACTGGAAGGCGGAGGAGGCCCTCAACGCCCAGACCGGCGTCACCGCCAAGGATCCCACCGAGTTCCGGGCGGTGCTCTACCGCACCGATGACCCCTACTCCACCGCCAGCCGCCGGGTGACCAGCGAGACGCTGTGGACCAGCTTCCCCCAGACCGATACCCTGCCCCAGCTCGTCCTGACGGGCCAGGGCGTCCAATAAAGGAGGGCCAACCATGAAACGCTTCCTTTCCCTGCTGCTGGCCGCGGCGCTGACCGCCGCCCTGCTGGTGAGCCCCGCTTTCGCCGCCGCCCCGCCCTGGGTTCAGGTGGACGGCCAGGGCACCGCCAGCCAGACCATCACCCTCCGGGGGCTGTCCGGCACCTTCGACTCCGCCCAGATCACCCTGACCCTGGACAGGGCCCCCACCGGCTTCCAGTTTGCCCAGGCCCTGTCCGACGTGGACGCCCACACCGCCCTCACCGTCAGCGGCAACAGCATCACCCTCTACGTCACCTCCCAGAACCAGATCAACCAGGGGGACGCCCTCCTGTTGGGCGTGCTGTCCGCGGGCAGCGCCTTCAAGGTGCTCTCCGCCTCCGGCGTGAAGCTGCTGGACCTGGAGGCGGGCAGCACCCGGGAGCTGTCCTACGCCACTGTGAGCGTGGGGGCCGCCGCCACCGCCCTGCCCTTCACCGACGTGAAGGAAAAGGACTGGTTCTACAACGAGGTGGCCTACGTCTACGCCAACCAGCTCATGAACGGCACCGGGAACAACCTGTTCTCCCCCGGCGGCACCACCACCCGGGGCATGATCGTCACCATCCTCTGGCGGATGGAGGGGGAACCGGTGGTGAATTACCTGATGCCCTTCACCGACGTGCCCGCCAGCTGGTACACCGAGGCCGTCCGCTGGGCCTCCTCAGAGAAAATCGTCAACGGCTACACCGATAAGACCTTCCGGCCCAACGCCCCCATCACCCGGGAGCAGATGGCCACCATCCTCTACAACTACGCCAAGTACAAGGGCTATGACGTGAGCGGCAGGGCCAGCCTGTCCGCCCAGTTCCCCGACGCGGGCAGGGTGAGCGGATACGCCGCCGTCCCCCTGGCCTGGGCCAACCACGCCAAGCTCATCAACGGCGTGGCAAACGGCGGAACCACCATTCTCCAGCCCCAGGGCTCCGCCACACGGGCCCAGGTGGCCGCCATCCTCATGCGCTTCCGGGAGAACATCGCCAAGTGACAGCAAAAAGCCCCCTGGACGGAGGTTCCGTCCAGGGGGCTTTTTTACGTTTCTCAGGCGATTCCGGCGAGGTCGAAGCCGTCCAGCCAGGCGCTGGCGGTCTCGCACACCTCCCGGAGGCACTTCTCGTCGAAGGGGCTGTCCAGCCCGGCGTTCTTCAGCAGGTCGGTGAAGGTGCGGCTGCCGCCCTGTTTCGTGTAGGCCATGTACTTCTCCCAGGCCGCCGTTCTGTCCTTTTGCAGCAGCGCCCAGAACTCCAGCGCCACCGTCTGGGCCAGACAGTAGTCGATGTAGTAGAAGGGGGCCTCATAGATGTGGCTCTGGCGCTGCCACGCCTCGCCGTCGGCGAAGAAGGGGATGTCCCCGTCCAGCCGCACCCAGGGCATATACTGGCCTTGCAGCTCCTTCCAGACCGCGTGGCGCTGGGCGGGGGTCATGTCCGGGTTGGCATAGACCTCGTGCTGGAAGTGGTCCACCAGGGTGCCGTAGGGGATGAAGGTCAGCGCCCCCGCCAGATGGCTGTACAGATACTTCCTGGTGTCCGGGCCGAAGAAACCCTCCGTCCAGGGCCAGGCCATGAACTCCATGGACATGGAGTGGACCTCGCAGGCCTCCATGCCGGGCCAGACGTAGCTGCCGGGGACCCGATCCCGGTTCATCCAGCAGGCGAAGGCGTGGCCCGCCTCGTGGGTGACCACCTCCACGTCCCCCTGGGTGCCGTTGAAGTTGGCGAAGATGAAGGGCACCTTGTAGTCCATGATGCCGGTGCAGTAGCCGCCGCCAGCCTTGCCCTCGGTGGCCAGCACGTCCATCAGCTCCCCGTCCAGCATGGTCTGGAAAAACTCGGAGGTCTCCGGGGACAGCTCGTCGTAGAACCTCTTGCCCTGGGCGATGATGTCGTCCGCCGTGCCCTGGGGCTTGGGATTGCCGGAGCGGAATTTCAGGGCGTTGTCGGCGTAGCTCAGGGGATAGGCCACCCCGATGCGGTCCGCCTGGGCCCGGAAGATCCGGTCGGCCAGGGGCACCAGATATTCACGTACGGCGGCGCGGAATTTTTCCACGTCCTCCTTGGTGTAGCAGTTGCGGCCCATGCGGTAGTAGCCCAGCTGGGTGTAGCCGTCATAGCCCAGCTTTCTGCCCATCTCGTCCCGCAAATGGGTCAGCTCGTCATAGATGCGGTCAAGCTCCCCCTGATGCTCCTTATACCATTGGCCCACCGCCTTCCAGGCGGCAAGGCGGCGGGTGTCGTCCGCGTCGGACTGGAAGGGGCCCATCTGGGCCAGGGTGTAGGTCTTGCCCTCAAAGGGGATTTGGGCGGAGGCCAGCAGCTTGGAATAGGCCAGGGTCAGGTCGTTCTCCTTCTGGAGCTGGGGCACGATCTCGGGGGAGAAGGTTTTCAGCTCGATCTCCGCGTTGACAAACATCAGATCGCCGTACTCCGCCTCAAAGTCCTTCCGGAAGGGGGAGGCCAGCATGGCCGCCGTCCACGCCTTGGTGTACTCCTCCAGCTCGGGGAGGGCAGCGTTCCAGAAGTTCATCTCCCCGTCGTAGAACTCGTCCCGGGTGTCGATGGAGTTGCGGATGCTGGCCAGGGTAGACAGGGTGTCCACGTGCCGGCCAGCCTCCTCCTTCTCCAGGAATACGGCGCGGGCCTCGTCATAGCTGGCCGCCGCCTTCAGACGGTTGGTGAACCCGGTCAGCTGCTCCTTGAGCGCCTCCACATCGGGGCGCTTATAGGGCATTTCGGAAAATTTCATGGTAAGCATCTCCTTTTATGAATGGATAGGCAGGGCCTTGCCGTCCAGCACCGCCCGCACCAGCTTGTCCTTCTCGTACTCCATGGTCAGCAGGAAGGCGGGGGCGTCCTGGGCCAGCAGCTCCAAAAACACGTGGTCGCCCTCCCAGCAGGGCAGCTCCCCCACTTTATCCTTGGGCACCCAGGCCAGCTCGCCCTCGTTACAGTCCGGGTTCAGCTCCCCCGTCCAGCCGGTGGCGGTGAACAGGTGCATGTACTCCCCCTCGCCGTTGTCGCTGAGGAAGGTGACGATCCCACGGAACTGCCAGTCGGTGAGGGCCAGGCCCGTCTCCTCCAGCACTTCCCGGCAGAAGCACTCCTCGGGGGCCTCGCCGTCCTCGAACTTGCCGCCCACGC
>CASTQR010000052.1 GCA_949451265.1 uncultured Eubacteriales bacterium
TGTACAGGTAGTCCCGGAACCAGGAGGACAGGGAGATGTGCCACCGCCGCCAGAACTCCTTGATGGATTTGGACACGTAGGGCAGGTTGAAATTCTCTTGGAAGGAGAAGCCGAACACCCGCCCCAGGCCGATGGCCATGTCGCTGTAGCCGCTGAAATCAAAGTAAATCTGGAGGGTGTAGCACACCGCCCCCAGCCAGGCCAGCCGCAGGTCCAGCCCCCCGGCGTCCAGGGCGAACACGGCGTCCGCCACCTGTCCGGCGGTGTTGGCCAGCAGCAGCTTCTTGGCGAAGCCCTCAATGAACCGCCGCAGGCCCGTGAGGGTCAGCTCCGGGGTGATCTCCCGGCGGTCGATCTGCCGTGCCACGTCATGGTACTTGACGATGGGCCCCGCGATGAGCTGGGGGAAGAAGGCGATATACAGCACCAGCTTGCCCAGGCTCCTGGTGCCCGAGTCCGGCTCCCGGTACACATCCAGGGCATAGCTCAGCCCCTGGAAGGTGAAGAAGGAGATGCCGATGGGCAGGGCCAGCCCCGGCAGGGGGAGGGAAAGCCCCAGCGCCCCGTTGAGGGTTCCGGCAAAGAAATCCAGGTACTTGAATGTGCCCAGCAGGGCCAGGTTCGCCGCCACCGCCAGCGCCGCGGGCCAGCGTTTCCCCCGGCCAACGGGGGCCATCATCAGCCGCCCGAACAGGTAGTTCATCACCACGCTGCCCAGCAGCAGGGGCAGGTACACCGGCTGGCCGAAGGAGTAGAACACCAGGCTGGCCAGGGCCAGCCAGCCGTTCCGGGCCGGCATCCACGGCAGGAGGCGGTAGACGAGATAGGCGGCGGGCAGGAACCAGAATAAAAAGATGGGTGAACTGAAAACCATGGGGCGCTCCCTACCGGCTGTACTCGAAGGGGGTATTGGCGGGATCCATTTTGAACAGATCATACTCCGGCTTTTTGTACTGGTGCCGGTACCGCCACTCCAGCTGGGGATCGAACATATACACCTTGCCGTCCAGCTGGATCTCCACCCAGCCGTGGGGGCCGTTGAGCACCCCGCCCACCACCGTGTAGGCGGGCAGGCCCAGCTCCCGGGCCAGCAGGCAGAAGGCGGCGGAGAAATTGTAGCAGTTCCCCTTCCCGTTTTTCAGGAAGTAGGCGGCGTACTCCGGCCCCCAGTTCGTCTGGTCCTTGGTGATCAGCGGGCGCTTGAGGTAGGTGAAGCTGTCCCGGCAGTAGTTATACAGCGCCCGCAGCTTCTCGTCCCGCCCCATGCCGTCGCTGGTCTTGGACTCCACGATGTCGTTGAGCGCTTCGTCCAGCTCCGCGTCCCCGGTGGTATAGCGGCCCTGGCCGTCAAAGTAGAGGCTGCCCACACTCTGATCGCGCACAAATTCCCCGCCGCTCACCCAGTACAGCCGCCCGTCCTTGCGGAGGGGGCCGTCGGGCAGGACGGGCTCCGGGGGGATCACCACGGACGGCTCCACAGCTCCCCGCCGTTGGGGGCGGGCGCGCACCGGTGGGTGACGGACGCCTCCATGATCTCCCAATAGGCCCAGTGGCCGGCCGGCACGTCCGGGAAGGTGCGCAGATCGTCCCGGCTCCTGATATACGCCCGGTCGGCGGACCGGCCCAGCAGCCGGTTGAACACCGCCACCACCTCGCACCGCTTCAGCCCGTCGTCGGGATGGAACAGCCCTTCGTTATCCCCCTGGAACAGCCCGAAGGCCGCCGTCTCCGCGATGGCCCGGTGAGCCCAGTGATCCTCCGGCACGTCCGGGAAGCCCCAGCCCTCCAGCCCCGTCCCGTAGGGGAGGAACATGGACAGGGCGGCGGCGCACTCCGCCCTTGTGGCGGGGTCGGAGGGGCGGAAGTACCCGTCGTCCCCCCACATCAGCATCAGCCCTGCCACGCGGGTCACGGCGGAGGCGTACCAGGCGTCCCGGGGCACGTCCGCGAACTGGGGGTTCCGCTGGGGGTCGTCCTCCGTGATCCTGGACAGCATCTGGGCCAACTCCGCCCGGGTGACCGATGCTTCCGGGTGGAACCAGCCGCCGCTGCCCTCCATGTACTTTTCGTGGGTGCCCGCGTCCTGGGGCGCCAGCCGGACAGGGGCGTTCCAGCTGCCCGCCGCCAGCGCCGGGGCCGTCAGCAGGCCCAGGCATAGGCCCAGCGCCAGGGTCAGGGATAACATTCTTTTGATGGGAAACACATCCTTTCCGGCGCGGCCGCGCTCCGCGCCGCACCGTGTCCAGGCCCCTCTCAGGCTTTGAGATACCCTGTGGAGAGGACAACGCCGTCCAAATAATCAAGCACATTTAGGTTAGCACAAAAATGCCAGCTTTCAAGGCGCTTGCTCACATTTTTTGAACGGAGCGGCCCCCCGGGAAATTCCTCCTTCCGTTTTTCGACACGATATGGTAGTATAAAGTATAGCCGTTGGTTACAAAACCTTTCACACCGGAGGAGATACAGGGATGGTAGCTGGTACGATCAAAACAAAAGTGGACAAGATCTGGACCGACATCTGGGCCGGCGGGATCACCAACCCCCTCACCGTCATTGAACAGCTCACCTATCTGATGTTCATACGCTCCCTGGACGAGCGGGAGCTGGAGACGGAGGCTATGGAAAACCTGTCCGGGGAAACGCTGGAGAAGATCTTCCCCCAGTCCCCCGCCGGCCAGGCGATGCGCTGGAGCAGGTTCAAAAACAGCGACCCGCGGCAGATCTTCGACGTGATCGCCCAGCGGGTATTTCCCGCCGTCAAAAACATGAAATACGGGCGGCTGCCCGACTTTGACGAGGGCGGCGAGCCGGTGGAGATCCCCGACGAACCGGGCCGGGAGGACGGGGGACAAACCGCCTTTGCCCGGTATATGGGCGACGCCATGTTCCTGATCCCCACGCCCCAGGTGCTGCAAAAAATCGTCACCGGGCTGGAGGACCTGTACCAGCACGACATCGCGGAGGCGGATATGCAGGGCGACCTCTACGAGTATATGCTGGGCAAGCTGTCCGCCGCGGGCCAGAACGGCCAGTTCCGCACCCCCCGCCATATTATCAAGATGATGGTGGAGCTGCTGCGCCCCACCCCGGACGATCTCATCTGCGATCCGGCCTGCGGCACGGCGGGCTTCCTGGTGGGCGCGGCGTCCTACATCCGCGAACACTACGAGGACGCCATGACCCCGGAGCAGTGGGAGCGGTTCGCCGGGCCCATGTTCACCGGCTTTGACACCGACCGCACCATGCTGCGCATTTCCGCCATGAACCTGATGCTCCACTCCATCACCCACCCGGAGGTGGATTACCGGGACAGCGTGTCCAAGCAGAACGAGATCAGCGGCCGCTTTACCATGTGCCTGGCCAACCCGCCCTTCAAGGGCACCGTGGACGCCGAGAGCATTAACGACGACCTGAAGGCCGTCGCCAACACGAAAAAGACCGAGCTGCTGTTCCTGGCCCTGTTCCTGCGGATGCTGCGGAAGGGCGGACAATGCGCCTGCATTGTCCCGGACGGCGTGCTGTTCGGCGCCTCCTCCGCCCACAAGGCCATCCGGAAAGAGCTGGTGGAGAACCATCAGCTCCGGGCCGTCATCTCCATGCCCAGCGGGGTGTTCAAGCCCTATGCCGGGGTGTCCACCGCCGTGCTGGTGTTCACCAAGACCGGCGCGGGGGGCACGGACAAGGTGTGGTTCTACGACATGCGGGCCGACGGGTTCAGCCTGGACGACAAGCGCACCCCCGTGGCGGACAGCGATATCCCCGATATCCTCGCCCGGTTCCGCAACCTGGCCGCCGAGGAGGGCCGGGGCCGCGCCGAGCAGTCCTTCCTGGTGCCCAAGGCGGAGATTGTGGGGAACGGCTATGACCTGTCCATCAACAAGTACAAGAGGACGGAGTACGTCCCCGTGGAGTACCCGCCCACCAGCGAGATCTTCGCCCAGCTCCGGGAGCTGGAGGGGGAGATCGCCAAGGGCTTGGAGGAGCTGGAGGGGATGGTGTGATGGCGAGATTATCGGAGATTTTTGAGCTGCAAATGGGCAAAACACCGGCCCGCGCAAATAGCGATTATTGGGAGGGCGGCACAAATAGTTGGGTTTCTATTGCGGATTTAAGCAGATACGAAAAGTATGTGGAAGGCACAAAGGAACGAATAACAGATGAAGCGGTGGAAGAAAGCGGGATCAAAATTGTGCCGCCTAACACTGTAATCATGAGCTTCAAGCTGTCACTTGGCAAAACAGCGATAACACGAGAACCGATATATACAAATGAAGCGATTATGGCGTTTATTCCGAAGGCAAATTACATTGTTTCTCCTAATTATTTTTTTTATATGCTGTCCGAAAAAGATTGGTCAGAAGAAACGAATCGGGCTGTAATGGGAGCTACGCTCAATAAATCAACTTTAGGGAAAATTGATATTGTTGTTCCACCGATAAAGGAACAACAATATGTTGCTGACGTATTGGACAAGCTCACCCACCTGATTTCCCTTCGCAAGCAGCAGCTTGGCAATCTGGACGAGCTGGTGAAAGCTCGGTTTGTGGAGATGTTTGGGGATATGCTGTTGAATCCCAAGTCATGGCCTGAAAGAACTTTGGACACTATGGCCGACATTGTATCTGGAATCACGAAGGGACGAAAAACAAAAAGCAATGAACTATTTGAAGTGCCCTATATGGCTGTTTCAAATGTTAAAGACGGTTACATTGATTGGAAAACTGTTAAAACAATCCTGGCCACAACGTCAGAGATTGATCAATATCGCCTATTGCCCGACGATGTGCTGATGACAGAAGGCGGTGATCCAGATAAATTGGGCCGTGGCGCTATTATTCGAGAGCCATTAGAGAATTGTATTCACCAGAATCATATTTTCCGGGTGCGGCTTGATCGGAGCACAATATTGCCTGAGTTTTTTTCTGAGTATTTGCAGCATCAAAAAGCAAAGAGGTATTTTTTAAGGTGCGCCAAACAGACAACAGGAATTGCGAGTATTAACATGCAACAACTCCGGGCACTGCCTGTTTTGGCTCCCCCCATGAAAGCGCAGGAAGCATTTACTGGTTTTCTTACAGGAGTAGACCGCCAAAAGCTGACCATCCAGCAAAGCCTAAACAACCTGGAACTCCTGAAAAAATCCCTGATGCAGGAATATTTTGCGAGGTGATCCCATGTCCAACTTCTCCTATCTGACGGCCCAGCCCGCCTACGCCCTGTTCGCCCCCGCCGCGGTAGAGGCGGAAAAGGTGTTCGCGTCCGCCCCGGCCATGTGCGCCGTAGGCTGCCGGAAGGCGCTGGAGCTGGCGGTGAAGTGGGTCTATTCCGCGGACAACACCATGCAGCCGCCCTATAAGAACAACCTGCAATCCCTCCTCCACGAGCCCACCTTCCGCTTCGCCGTGGACAGCGCCACCTGGGGCAAGCTGCCCTTCATCGTCAAGCTGGGCAATCTGGCCGTCCACACCGAGCGCGGCGTCCAGCCCGGGGAGGCGCTGGCCTCCCTGCGGGGGTTGTTTGAGTTCATCCAGTGGGTGGACTACTGCTACGGCGCCGCCTATGAGGAGCGGCGGTTTGACGAGGCCAGCATCCCCACAGTCCGGCTGGCGGTTGACGCGAAAAGGGTGAAGGAGCAGGCAAGCCTCCTGGTGGAGAAGGACGGGGAGATCGAGGCGCTGCGCCGCCAGGTGGAGGAGATGTCGGCCCAGCTCACCGCCGCCAGGGAGGGGCGCCGGCAGACGCGGCGGTTTGTGCCGGAGGATCTCTCGGAGTTCAAGACCCGGAAGGTTTACATCGACGTGGACATGAAGCAGATGGGCTGGAAGCTCACCGGCCCGGACGCGGACGTGCGGGAGGAGTACCCCGTGGAGGGGATGGCCGGCGCGGCGGGACAGAGGGGCGCCGCGGACTATGTGCTGTTCGGCAGGGACGGCCTGCCCCTGGCGGTGGTGGAGGCCAAGCGCACCAGCAAGGACCCCAACAGCGGCCGCAAGCAGGCGGCGCTGTACGCCGACTGTCTGGAGCGCAAGTTCGGGCGGCGGCCCATGCTGTTCACCACCAACGGCTTTGAGACCTGCTTCTGGGACGACCAGACGGGCCCCCAGCGGGAGATCAGCGGAATCTTCAGCCGGGACGATCTGCAAAAGCTGATGGACCGCCGGACGGAGCGGAAGGACCTGCTGTCCATCCCCATCGACGACAAAATCACCGACCGCTACTACCAGAAGGAGGCCATCCGGGCGGTGTGCGGCCAGATGGGGGAGGGCTTCCGGAAGCACCTGCTGGTGATGGCCACGGGCACCGGCAAGACGCGGACGGCGTCCAGCCTGGTGGACGTGCTGAGCCGGGGGCGCTGTGTGACAAATATTCTGTTCCTGGCCGACCGCACCGCCCTGGTCAAGCAGGCGCGGGACGATTTCAAAAAGTACCTGCCGGATATGTCCCTGTGTAACCTGTGCTCCAACAAGGACGACAGGAACGCGCGGATCGTGTTTTCCACATACCCCACCATCCTCAACGCCATTGACGACACCAAGACGAAGGACGGGCAGCGGCTGTTTACCCCGGCCCACTTCGACCTCATCATCATCGACGAGAGCCACCGCAGCATCTTCAAAAAATACCGGGCCATTTTCGCGTATTTTGACGCCATGCTGGTGGGCCTCACCGCCACCCCCAAGACGGACGTGGACCGCAACACCTACGACTTTTTTGAGCTGGAGCGCGGGGTGCCCACCTACGCCTACGACTATGAGACGGCGGTGGAGCAGGACCACGTGCTGGTGCCCTACTATAACTATGAGGTCACCACCAAATTTTTGGAAGAGGGCATCACCTACGAGGGCCTGTCCGAAGCGGACAAGCAGCGGTATGAGGACGATTTCATCGAGGACGGTTTCCTGCCGGACTTTATCCCGCCGGAGAAGCTGAACCGGTTTGTGTTCAACGAGCTCACGGTGGACACCGTGCTTCAGGATCTGATGGAGCGGGGGATCAAAACGGCCGGGGGCGACCGGATCGGGAAGACGATCATCTTCGCCCAGAACAAGCGCCACGCGGAGTTTATCCTCCAGCGGTTCAACGCCCTCTACCCGAAGTACAAGGGGAGCTTTGCCCAGCGGGTGGTGTGTGACGACGCCTACGCCCAGAAGGTCATAGACGAGTTCAAGATCGCGGACAAGCCGCCCTATATCGCCGTCTCCGTGGATATGATGGACACCGGGATCGACGTCCGGGAGTGCGTCAATCTGGTGCTCTTCAAAAAGGTGCGCTCCAAGACGAAATTCTGGCAGATGATCGGCCGGGGTACCCGGGTGTGCCCGGAGCTGGCCTGCGTGGATCAGATCGACGGGGAGTACACGGGCAAACGGCGGTTCCTGATCTTCGACTACTGCGGCAATTTTGAGTTTTTCCGGCAGCACAAGGAGGGCTATGAGTCCCGGGAGGTCAAAACCCTGTCGGAAAACATTTTCGGCAAGCGGGTCAAGCTGATCGCCCTGCTTCAGGAGGGCGCCTGTCAAGAGGACGGGCTCCAGGCGTGGCGCGCCGAGCTGGTGGAGATCTGCCATGGGCAGGTGGAGGCATTGAACCCGGAGCTGATCACGGTGAAGCTGAACCTGCGGTATGTGGAGAAGTACCGGGATCCCGCCGCGTTCCAAGCGCTCAGCGAGGGGGACAAGCAGGAGCTGCTGGCGCACATCGCGCCCCTCGTGACCATGGACGAGCCGGACGAGTTCGCCAAGCGGTTTGACAACTTCATGTACGGCCTGATGCTGGCCGCCATAGAGCGGACGCCCTCGTTCCAGCACGCGAAAAAGCAGCTCCGCGACATTTCGTCCTCTCTGGAGCGGCGGGCGATCATTCCGCAGATCAGCGCGAAGCTGCCCGCGATCCGGGAGATCCGGAAGGATGAATTTTGGGCGGCGAATGACCTCCTGCTGTTCGAGCGGGCGCGGAAAGAGCTGCGCGGGCTGATCCAGTTCATCACGGATGACGGCCCGGGCCGGAGCGCCATCACCCGCCTCACGGATCCCATTCTGGAGCAGAAGGAAGGGGTACCGCTGGATCCCGCCTACGATTTTGAGGACTACCGGGCAAAGGTGAGCCGGTACGTCAATGAGAACGGGGATACGCTGGCGATCTACAAGCTGACCCACAACATTCCGCTGTCCTCCGGGGATTACCAGGAGCTTGAGCGGGTGCTGACCCGCGAGCTGGGCAGCGAGGAGGATTACCGCCGGGAATTTGGGGACACGCCGTTCGGCCTGCTGATCCGGAGGATCGCGAAGCTGGATCACCAGGCGGCCATGGAGGCGTTTTCCGCGTATATCAACGACGAATCCTTAAACCAGCGGCAGATCGCCTTTGTCCACAAGATTATCGCCCATATTGAGCAAAATGGATACATGGAAAGCGCCGCGGCGCTGACCAGGCCCCCCTTTGACAAGCCGCTCAGCTTCACAAAGCTGTTTGACAAAGGGGTTCAGGAGGCGCTTGTGGCGGCGATCAGCCAGGTGAAGGAAAATGCGGTGAAAATCCTCGCGTGAGCGCCGGCCCATCCGCCTGGGCCAATCCAGCCCGCGCGTCTGGGCGGGAACAGCAGGCGGCAAACCCGCGGGCTCAAGAAAACCACCGGCAGGGACACCCCTGCCGGTGGTTTTTTGTCGCGGAGCGGCGTTCTTGAGGAGCGCCGCCCTTTATTCCTCCAGCCTTCCCCCGCTCCGGGCCAGCTCCCGCAGCCGCCGGTTTCCCTCGTTCATCTCCCCGAACCGGGCCACCGGGCACAGCACCCGGCCGCACCGCTCCATAAGGCCAGCGGCCCGCCGGAACGCCTCCTCCCCAATGGGCTGGAAGGGCTTCTCCGAAACGGTCTCCACCGCCAGGGCCAGGGCCACGGGATAGTCCAGGTCATTCTCCCCCAGCACCCCGGCGGCAAAGGGCACCCCCTGCCGCTGGAGGCGGCGGTACACCGGGATGCCCGCGCCCCCGCCGCCGATGACGAACACCTCCGGCGGGCCCTTTGCCGCCTCCAGCTCCAGCGAGCCGAACAGGGCGTTGTAGCCGCCCCGCGCCGTGCCGTACAGCTCGGTGATGTATTCCGCGGTGAAGATCTCCTCCGGGGGCCCCTG
>CASTQR010000053.1 GCA_949451265.1 uncultured Eubacteriales bacterium
GGCCCCAGCTGCGCAAGAGCGGGGAGCCCTATATCATCCACCCCATCGCCGTGGCGGAGATCATCAACGAGCTGGAGCTGGATCAGGACTCCATCGTGGCGGCTTTGCTCCACGACTGCATTGAGGACACCGACTCCACCCACGACGAGATCGCCCGGATGTTCGGCGCCCAGGTGGCGGACCTGGTGGAGGGCGTCACCAAGCTGACCCGGATGCAGTACACCTCCCGGGAGGACGAGCAGATGGAGAATCTGCGCAAGATGTTCATGGCCATGGCCAAGGACGTGCGGGTGATCCTCATCAAGCTGTGCGACCGCCTCCACAATATGCGCACCCTCCAGTACCAGTCGGACAAGAAGCAGAAGGAGAAGTCCCTGGAGACCATGGAGGTATACGCACCCATTGCCCACCGCCTGGGGATGCAGAAGCTGAAATGGGAGCTGGAGGATCTGGCGCTGAAATACCTGGATCCGGTGGGCTATAACGACGTGGAGCAGGCCCTCCGGGATCTCACCACCGAGAACTCGGAATTTTTGGAGCGGATGCAGAAGCAGATCGAGGAGCGCCTTCGGGCGGACGGGATCTACTGCACCGTGTACGGGCGGCTGAAGCACCTCTATTCCATCTACCGGAAGATGTACGCCCAGAACAAGACCATCAAGGAGATCTTCGACATCTACGCCTTCCGGGTCATGGTGGACGACATCCCCGCCTGCTATAATGTGCTGGGCTGCATCCACGATATGTTCAAGCCGGTGCTGGGCCGGTTCAAGGACTATATCGGCACCCCCAAGCCCAACGGCTACCAGTCCCTGCACACCACGGTGGTGGGCCGGGAGGCCATCCCCTTCGAGGTGCAGATCCGAACCTGGCAGATGCACCAGACGGCGGAGTACGGCGTGGCCGCCCACTGGAAGTACAAGCAGGGCATGGCCAACGAGAAGCTGGGCACGGAGCGGGAGTTCGAGTGGGTGCGCAAGCTGCTGGAGAGCCAGCAGGACGCCGACCCGGACGAGTTTGTCCGCACCCTGCGGGTGGATATGTTCTCCGACGAGGTGTTCGTGTTCACCCCCAACGGGGACGTGAAAAGCCTGCCCGCCGGGGCCACCCCCATCGACTTCGCCTACTCCATCCACTCCGCCGTGGGCAATTCCATGACGGGGGCCCGGGTGAACGGGCGGATCGTCACCTTTGAGACGCCGCTGAAAAACGGCGATATCGTGGAGATCATCACCTCCAAGAACGCCCACGGCCCCAGCCGGGACTGGATGAAAATCTGCAAGTCCAACGAGGCCCGGAACAAGATCCGCCAGTGGTTCAAGAAGGAGCGCCGGGAGGAGAACATCGCCACCGGCCGGGCCATGTTCGAGACGGAGCTGAAGCACGCCGGCCTGTCCATCGCCGCCATCACCGCCACCGCCGAGCTCACCGACACCCTGCTGCGCCGGGTGCGGTTCGGGGCGCTGGACGAACTGTACGCCGCCATCGGCTACGGCGGCATGTCCGCCCAGAAGGCGGTGGGCCGGATGAAGGAGGAGCTCACCCGGCTGGGCCGTCTGGAGCGCCAGCGGGCGGAGCAGGAGGCCCTGCGGGCCGCGGCCGCCACCGGAGAGGCCATCTTCCCCGCGGGCAAGTCGGGCGCGCCCAAGCCCCGGCACTCGGACAACGGGATCATCGTGGAGGGGCTGGACAACTGCATGGTGAAGTTCTCCAAGTGCTGCACCCCGGTGCCCGGGGATCCGGTGGTGGGCTTCATCACCAAGGGCTACGGCGTGTCTATCCACCGGCAGGACTGCCCCAACGCCGACCCCGCCCGGCGCAAGCCGGGGGAGGCGGGCCGCTGGGTAAAGGTGTCCTGGGCGGAGGCCGGGGAGGACGCCCACTTCCGCACGTCGCTGGAAATTTCGGCCAAGGACCGGGACGGGCTGGCCCTGGATGTGGCCATGGCCCTGTCCGCCCAGAAGGTGAAGCTCAACAACATCTCCGCCCGGAGCCAGCCGGACGGGTACGCCATGGTGAACCTGGAGCTGTCTGTGAAGGACAAGGCGGAGCTGTCCGCCGTGATCAATAAGCTGTCGGCGGTGCCGGGGGTGTTCTTAGTCCGGCGGGCGGGGGGGTAGCCCCCTCCCCCGTGACCCCTGCCCCCTCGCGGGGGACGCGCCTCCGGCGGGGGTTACTTTCTCTCACGCGAGAGAAAGTAACCAAAGAGCGCGCATAGGGGCTGTGCCCCTATGTACCCCCTTTCGGGCTTGGAATCCGTGTCCGAAGGTTTCCGGCGCCAGCGGGCCGGGACTGGTTTCTCCCCGATTGGTGCTGCCGCTTGTGTCTGTGTACTGAAAAGCAGGTGGGGCCCACGGTTCCGCGCCTGAGTGGTGAGGTGTTTTTTCGTTTATTGTTGCAAAGGAGCATGATTTCAAGTGTCGGAGCATAAATTCCAGCCGCTGCTGTTCGGCGGCGATATCAATGTGTACAGCGTGGCCCGGGCCTTCCATGAGGCGTATGGGGTGAAAAGCATCGCCTACGGTAAATTTGTGTCCTTCCCCTGCGCCTACAGCTCCATCATCGACTACCGCCCCTGCGTGGAGAACGAGGACGCGGGTGTGTTCCTCCAGCATGTGAAGGATGTGGCGGCGGAATGCGCGGACAAGACGGTGTTGGTGATCGGCTGCGGGGACAGCTATGTGAAGCTGGCGGCCCATCTGCGGGACCAGTTCCCGCCCAACGTGAAGTGTAACTATATCAGCGGCGAGCTGATGGACAAGCTCACCGACAAGGAGCAGTTCTACGCCCTGTGCGATCAATACGGCATCGACCACCCGGCCACTTTCGTTTACGACGGCGGGATGGGCCACGACTTCACCCTGCCCTGGGGGGCGCCCTATATTGCCAAGCCCGCTGACGGGGTGGCCTACTGGGCCACTGGGCACAACGAGCTGAAGAAGGTGTACCTCTGTCAGAGCTGGGAGGAGCTGCTGTCCGCGCTGGACGAGGTCTATGCCGCGGGCTATCCGGGCAAGATGATTTTGCAGGAGTTCGTCCCCGGGGACGACACCTATATGCGGGTACTGACCAACTACTCGGACACCTACGGCAAGGTGAGGCTCATGTGCCTGGGCCACGTGCTGCTGGAGGAGCACTCCCCCCACGGCATTGGAAACCACGCCGTCATCATCACGGAGCACGACCAGGGCCTCTGCGAGAAGATCCGGGGGATGCTGGAGGACATCGGCTACGTGGGCTTTTCCAACTTCGATATCAAGTTCGACCAGCGGGACGGGAAATACAAGGCCTTCGAGATCAATACCCGCCAGGGCCGGAGCAATTACTATGTCACCGGGTCTGGCCACAACATCGCCCGGTACCTGGTGGGCGACCTGGTGGAGGGGAAGGAGCTGCCCCTGACGGTGGTGGAAAACCGCTCCCTGTGGCGGATGCTGCCCCGGCGGCTGGCTTACAAGTTTATTCCAAAACGCTATCACCAGGAGATGAGGGCCCTGATCCGGGCGGGGGCCGACCGCCATTCCATGGAGTACCGGCCCGACTACACCACCAAGCGGATCTGGCGGGTTTGGAAGAACCATATCGGCTGCTGGGTGCGGTTCAGCAAATACTGCAAAAAACCGGAGTGATGCCCAATGAAGCAGGAAGCTAAATTAGGGGTGCTGGGGGGCATGGGCCCCCAGGCCACCCAGGTCTTTTACCAGTTCGTGCTGGACCGCACCGATGCCGCCCGGGACCAGGATCACCTGCCCGCCGTGATTTTGTCCGACACCGGGATACCCGACCGCACCGCCGCCATCCTCTCCGGGGACACGGAGGGGCTGTACCGGCGGCTGCTGGGAGACGCGAAGCTGCTGGAGGGCTGCGGCTGCACGGCGCTGGCCATCCCCTGCAATACCTCCCACTACTTTGCCGACCGCTTGCAGGGGGAGATCGGCGTGCCCATCATCCATATGCTGCGGGAGACGGCAAAGCTGCTGGCCTCCCAGGGAAAGCGCCGCCCCGGCATCCTGGGCACCGACGGCACTATCCGCACCGGGCTTTACCAGCGGGAGTGCGCCGCCTTCGGCATGGAGGCCGCTGTCCCCGACCGGGAGTCCCAGACCCTGGTGATGTCCATCATCTACGACGAGATCAAGCAGGGGGAGAAGGGCAGCCGGGACAAGTTCGCCCACATCGACCGGGCCATCCGGGGACTGGGGTGCGACTGCGCCATTCTGGCCTGCACCGAGCTGTCCGTGTTCTCCACCTACCACCCCCTGCCCCCCTTCTATGTGGACGCCATGATGGTGCTGGCGGAGCGGGCGGTGGAGTGCTGCGGCTATCCCCTGCGAACCATTTAGGAGGCGGTTGTTATGGAGCTGACACGGTATCCCCTGGGGGAGTACTGCGGATTATTGGACAAGCTGGGTTTATTGTCCGCCCCCCTGCCCGGCGGGCTGGAGCTGGGGCGCGCCGTGGAGCTGGTGTCCTGCAATTCCCAGGACGCGGTTCCCGGCACCCTATTCCTCTGCAAGGGGGCCCGCTTCAAGGCGGAGTATCTGGCGGACGCCGCCCGCCGGGGGGCCTTCGCCTATGTGAGCGAGGCGCCCTATCCGGGGGTGCCCCTGCCCTGCATCCTCACCTCCGATATGCGGCAGGCTATGGCGCGGCTGGCGGTGCTGTATTACAACGACCCTGCTTCCAAGCTGAAGGTGATCGGCGTCACCGGCACCAAGGGGAAATCCACCACCGCCTACTACCTGAGCTATATCCTCAACGAATATCTGGCCCCCCAGGGGAAGCGGTGCGGGGTGATCTCGTCCATCGGCACCTACGATGGGGTGGAGGAGTTCGAGTCCCACCTCACCACCCCGGAGCCCCTGGACCTGCAAAAGCATTTTTACAATGCCCTGGCCTCCGGGCTGGAGTGCGTGGTGATGGAGGCGTCCTCCCAGGCGCTGAAGTACCACCGCACCCTGGGGGTGAAATTCGCCGCCGCCGCGTTTTTGAACATCGGCGCCGACCACATCTCCCCCATCGAGCACCCGGACTTTGACGATTACTTCCACTCCAAGCTGAAGCTGTTCGCCCAGGCGGATCAGTGCTGCGTGAATCTGGACTGTGATCATGCCGGGGAGATCCTGGAGGCCGCCCGGGCCGCCTGCCCCACGGTGTTCACCTTCTCCCGGCACAACCCCGCCGCCGGCGTGTACGCCCACGATGTCCGCAAGGTGGGCGGGGACATCCTGTTCCAGGTGGAGGCGGCCCGGCTGGGCGGGGTGTACCGCCTGACCATGCCGGGGCTGTTCAATGTGGACAACGCCCTGGCGGCCATCGCCGTCTGCCAGGGGCTGGGCCTGCCGCCGGAGCCCGTCCGGGCGGGGCTGGCCAAGGCCAGGGCTCCCGGCCGGATGGAGGTCTACGCCAGCGAAGCCGGGGACGTGACCGCCATCGTGGACTACGCCCACAACCGCATGAGCTTTGAGACCCTGTTCCGCTCCGCCGCCCAGGAGTATCCGGGGCGCAGAATGGTGGCGGTGTTCGGCTGTCCGGGGAAGAAGGCCCTCGACCGCCGCCGGGACTTAGGCGAGGTGGCGGGGGAGTACGCCGATCTGGTCCTCCTCACCGAGGAGGACTCTGGGGAGGAGGACACCCTCTCGATTTGTCAGGAGATCGCCTCCCACGTGGCCTGCGAATGCCGGATCGAGCCCAACCGGGGGGAGGCCATCCGGCAGGCGGTGCTGTCCTGCCGGGAGCCCTCCGTGCTGCTGATCACCGGCAAGGGGGCGGAGACCCGGCAGAAGCGGGGGCTGGCGTATATCGACACGCCATCGGACGTGGACTACGTGAAAGCCTTCCTCCGGGAGTACGATGCCCGCCGGGGCCGCTGAACAAAACGGAACAGGAGCGCCGCGTTCGCGGCGCTCCTGCGCTGTGCGTTATTGTGGTTCCGTAAGTTCCGGTTCCACGGCCTCCGGGGCGGGGGCTTCCGCCGCCTCCGGTTCGGCGGGTTCCGCCGGGGCTTCTTCCGGGGTGAGGGCTTCCGGCTCCTCGCCCCCCATCACGGGGATTTCCTCCTCCGGCGGGTCGGGCTCCTGGCCCTCCAGCTCCGGCGGCTCGTCCCGGCGGCGGAGGAGCAGCATCCCGCTGCACTTGGGCACGTCCACCCAGCTCCCCTCCGTTCCGGCGGGGCGGTGCTGGTCGGCCCACTGTCCGTCCGCCCGGATGATCCACCGGCCCGCAGGCAGCTCCATGCGGAAGTCCTCCCAGCAGGCGTTGTAGACGATGAGCAGGCGCTCCCCCTCCGGCCCGCCCCGGTCCAGCTGGAAGGAGACGGTGCCGGGGCGATGGACGGTCTGGTTGGTGACCCGGGCGGAGGCGTTGGCGGACTTGTCCAGCAGACCCGGCAGGCCCCGGCGCAGCTGGATCAGCCCCCGGTAGTAGTCGGTGAGGCCCCCGAACCGCCACGCCCGCTCCCAGTCCAGCCGGTTCACCTCCGGGGCGGACTTGTAGCTGTTCCCGTCCCCCAGCTTGGTGCGGCCGAACTCCTCCCCCGCCTGGAGAAAGGGGATGCCCAGGCTGGTGAAGCAGATGAAGGCCGCCAGCCTGTTCCGGGCCAGCACCTCCTCTTTCGGCTGGGCGTAGGCCTCCGGCCCCAGCTCCCCCGGCGTGATGGTCAGCACCAGCTTGTCCCAGAGGGTGTAGTTGTCGTGGCAGGAGACGTAGTTGATGAGCTGGGACGGATCCCTGGGGTTGAACTCCCAGGCCCCCTCCGGCCAGCCCGCGGCGGAGCTGAGGACGGCGCTCTCCTGCCCCTGGGCCCCGGTGATGAAGCCGGGGGAGCGGGCGTCGAAGCAGCTCCCCTTGATGGCGTCCCTGGTCTTGTCGCAGAACACGGCGATGCCGGGGCTGAGCAGGGGCAGGTTTGCCATGAGGGCGGGGTGGGTGTCCGGCTCCATGGGGGAATCCCCCGCCCGCCAGGGCTCGCCGTACAGCAGCTTTTCCCCCGGGCCGAACACCAAATCCAGCTCCCGGCGGATGCGGTTCATCAGCTCCACCGTCATCAGGCCCATGAGGTCGAAGCGGAAGCCGTCGATGTGGTACTCCTTGGCCCAGTACAGCACGGAGTTGGCGATATAGTTGTCCACCATGGCCCGGCCCGCCGCGATGTCATTGCCGCAGCCGGAGCCGTTGGACAGCGCCCCGTTGGAGCGGCGGCGGTAGTAGCACCCCGGCGCGGACCGCTCCAGCCAGGAGTCGGTGTAGTAGGTGTGGTTATACACCACGTCCATCACCACCCGCAGGCCGTTTTTGTGCAGGGCCTGGATCATCTCCTTGCACTCCCGGATCCGAGCGGCCCCATCGGAGGGGTTCAGGGCGTAACTCCCCTCCGGGACGTTGTAGTTCAGGGGGTCGTAGCCCCAGTTGAACTGGCTGTCGTCCCCGCCCTCGTCCACGGTGGCGTAGTCGAAGATGGGCAGGAGCTGGACGTGGGTGGCCCCCAGCCCCTTCAGATGGGCCATGCACAGGGGCAGGCGGCCCGCCCGGTCCCGCCACGCGAAGGCCTTGAACTTGCCCCGCAGCTCCGGGGGCACGCCGCTGTCCGGGTGGTGGGAGAAGTCCTTCACGTGGAGCTCGTAGATGACGGGCTCCGGGGGGAGGGGGGGCGGCGCGTCCTGGGCCCAGCCCGCCGGGTTGGTGCGGGTGAGCTCCACCGCCATGCTCCGGGCGCCGTTCCGGCCGCAGGCCAGGGCGTAGGGATCGGCGGTGCGGAGGGACTGGCCCGCCGCCGTCACCTCGTAGTCATAGCAGGTGCCGTGGAGATCCCCCTCCACCGCCACCCACCACACGCCCCGGTCCCCCCGCTTCAGGGGGAGGGTGCGGTAGGCGCCGGATGTGTCGTCCTGGTAGAGGGACAGCTCCACCCGCTCCGCGTCCGGGCTCCAAAGCCGGAACACGGTGCGGGCCCGGGCGCACACCGCGCCCAGGTCGTTGCCGTTGTAAAGGTATTTTCCATCAAACCGTTTGCCGTATCGGATTCTTGAGGTGCTTTCCACAGGGCGTCACCCTTGATCGTAGGATTTGGAAGCGAAGAAGGGGCTGGCTCCGCGCGTCCAGTGCAGTTGTGTCACAATGAGAGTCTATTTTATCACAAACTTCGGGCGAATGCAAACAACTCTGTGGACTTTGTGAAGAAAAAATGGGAATCCCTTGTGGTGCGGGGCTATACAGGGGAAAAGGTAATATTTGCCGGTTTACGTCGAAGAAAAAATTGAAAATATTGGAAATCCTTCTTGCCATATGGAGGAAACTGTGGTATTTTAGTGACAAGGGAAATTCTGGAAGTTCATTCCCAAGGTCGATCAACGGAAAGGAACGATAGTATGAGCGAGATGAAGAAGATCGTATTGGCGGACGCCTCCGAGGAGTTCCGCCGGATGCTGGCCCAGCTGGTGTCGGAGGAGCCGGATCTGTCCGTGGTGGGGGAGACGGGCAGCGGCGAGGAGCTGCTGGACCTCATCTCCGCCCAGCGGCCCGACGTGGTGGTGATGGACCTGCTGCTGACGGGGCTGGACGGGCTGGAGGTGCTGGAAAAGCTGGAGGGCCTGGGCCCCATCCGCCCCAGGACGCTGGTGCTGTCCGCCTTCGGCGGGGACGGCCTGGCGGAGCAGATCTCGGAGTGCGGCGGGGACTACTGTATGCTGAAGCCCTGCCGGGCCCAGGCGGTCATTGAGCGCACCCGGCGGCTCACCGCCGCCCCCAGCCTGGAGGATGTGCGGGAGGAGGCCAGGGCCCGGGACCTGGAGCGGCAGGTCACCGCCATCATCCACGACATCGGCGTGCCCGCCCACATCAAGGGCTACCAGTACCTCCGGGAGTCCATCATCCTGGCGGTGACGGACATGGAGGTGATCAACGCGGTGACTAAGGTGCTCTACCCCGCGGTGGCGAAAAAGTTCGGCACCACCGCCAGCCGGGTGGAGCGGGCCATCCGCCACGCCATCGAGGTGGCCTGGGACCGGGGCGACCTGGAGACGCTGCAAAAATACTTCGGCTACACTGTCTCCAACGCCAAGGGTAAGCCCACCAACAGCGAGTTTATCGCCATGATCGCCGACCGGATCTCCCTGGACG
>CASTQR010000054.1 GCA_949451265.1 uncultured Eubacteriales bacterium
CCAACGCCAACGTGAAGGTGGGCGGCATCGACTACGTGGCCGACGTGATGAACAATTTGGACCGCACCAGCGAAAAGAACATCTTCGACGGGCTGTCCGCCTACGACCAGGATCTGGCCGACGAGATCCGCAAGCGGATGTTCGTGTTCGAGGACATCATCACCATGGACGACCGCTCCGTGCAGCGGTTCGTCCGGGACTGCGACCCCCGGGATCTGGTGCTGGCCCTCAAGACCGCCAACGAGGAGGTCTCCAAGAAGCTGCTCACCAATATGTCCACCCGTATGGCCCAGAACATCAAGGACGATCTGGAGATCACCACCAACGTCAAGCTCAAGGACGTGGAGGACGCCCAGCAGCGCATTGTGGACACCATCCGCAGCCTGGAGGAGAAGGGCGAGATCGTGATCGCCAAGGGCGGAAAGGACGATATCATTGCCTAACATATTCAAGGCGTTCACCAAGGCCAAGGCGGAGCCCTACCGCTTTCCCGACGCGGCGGAGCTGAAGGTGGACGGCCCGGCGCCTTTGGAGGAGTTCGACGAGCCGGAGGCCCAGCCCCCAGAGGAGGAGGCGGAGGGCTTCGACGTGCGGATCGACGACGGAGAGCCGGAGGCCCCCCCAGAGCCGGAGGAATCGCCCATCACCTTCGCCCAGATCCAGGCGGAGTCCATCAGGGCGGACGCCCGGCGGGAGGCGGACAAAATCCTGGCCCAGGCCAGGGAACAGGCCGAACAGGAGCGGGAGGCCGCGCTGGCTCAGGCCCGGGACGAGGGCCGGGCGGCGGGCTACGCCGAGGGGCTGGCCCAGGCCGCACAGGAGGGGGCCGCGGCCCGGGAGGAACAGGCCCAGCGGCTGGAGGAGGAGGTCCACCGCTTCATGGAGCAGGCGGGCCACGCCCTGGACCGGCAGATGGACCAGAGCGTGGCGGATCTCCGGGATCTGGCCATGGCGGTGGCGGAGAAGGTGGTGTGCGTCAGCCTGAAAAGCAGCGCGGACGTCATCGCCCGGATGATCCAGACCGCCATCGACAAGCGCAAGAAAAAGGAATGGGTGCATATCTACATCGCGGAGTGCGACGCCAAGCGGCTCACCCAGATGCCCGCGTCCCTCACCCACGCGCTGTCCGCCCTGTCCGACCGGGTGCGGCTGGTGCCCATGGCGGACGACGAGTCGGGCACCTGCATCATCGAGATGCCGGACGAGATTGTAGACGCCAGCGCCGCCACCCAGCTGGATAACCTGCGGACGATCCTTATGGACGCCTCGGGGAGCTCCGGGGGGATCAACCTTTTCTAATCAATGAGGAGAACACCATGCCTTCGGTCTTTCAGCAGATGGCCCGGCAGGTCTACGGGGCGGAGCCCTACAGCCTGACGGGGAAAATTGAAAACATCGTGGGCATGTCCATTGAGGCCAGCGGCGGCCGGGCCGCCGTGGGGGACATCTGCCGGATCTATAACGGGGACTCCGGCGGGCAGGTCACCGCCGAGGTGGTGGGGTTCAAAAACGACCACATCCTGCTGATGCCCTACTCGGACATGAACGGGATCTCGGCGGGGAACTTCGTCCGGAACACCGGGCGGCAGCTCACCCTCCAGGTGGGGGAGTTCCTCCGGGGGCGGATCATCAACGCCCTGGGCCAGCCCATCGACGGCAAGGGGCCCTTCGAGGGGGGCGCGCCCTACTGTGTGGGCGGGAACTACATAAACCCCTTGCAGCGGCCCCCCATCCGGGAGCGGATCCAGTTCGGGGTGAAGGCCATCGACGGCATGATCACCATCGGCAAGGGACAGCGTATCGGCATATTCGCCGGCTCCGGCGTGGGCAAGTCCACGCTGATGGGCATGATTGCGAAAAACGTCACGGCGGACATCAACGTCATCGCCCTGGTGGGCGAGCGTGGACGCGAGGTTCTGGAGTTTGTGGAGAAGGACCTGGGGCCGGAGGGCATGAAGCGGTCGATTCTGGTGGTGGCCACCTCCGACCAGCCCGCTATGCTGCGGATGCGGTGCCCCAGCGTGGCCACCGGGATCGCGGAGTATTTCCGGGACCAGGGGTACGACGTGCTGCTGATGATGGACTCCCTCACCCGGTTCGCCATGGCACAGCGGGAGATCGGGCTGGCCATCGGGGAGCCCCCGGTGAGCCGGGGCTATACGCCGTCCATGTACGCGGAGATGCCCAAGCTGCTGGAGCGCAGCGGGAATTTCAGCACCGGGTCCATCACCGGGGTGTACACTGTATTGGTGGAGGGCGACGACACCAACGAGCCCATCGCCGACACGGTGCGGGGCATTCTGGACGGGCACATCGTCCTCAGCCGCCAGCTTGCCAACTCCAACCACTACCCGGCCATCGACGTGAGCGCCAGTATCTCCCGTTTGATGGTGGAGATCGTCTCCCCGGAGCACAGGCAATTGGCCTCCCGGATCCGGGATATCATGAGCGTATACGAGAAGAACGCCGACCTGGTGGCCATTGGGGCCTACAAGCCGGGCACCAACCGGAAGCTGGACTTCGCCATGTCCAAGATCGACGCGGTGAACGACTTCCTCACCCAGGACGTGAACGAGGCCTTCTCCTACGACCAGTGCGTGGCGGAGATGGCGAAAATCCTCCAATAACTCCTACCTTCAATAATTGAGGTGCAGAGATAGATGAAGAAATTCAAATTCTCTTTGGATTCCGTGCTGTCCTACAAGCGGCAGGTGCTGGACGCCCTCAAGGGCGAACACGCCGCCATCCTGGCCCAGGTGCGGGAGCAGGAGGAGGTGCTGGAGGCCGCGTGGCAGAGCTACCGGGACTGCGATGGGGAGTACCGCCGGCGCAAGACGGAGGGCATCACCATCACCGACGCCATGGTGTACCAGAACGGGCTGCGGGTGCTGGAGCGGGATATCCAGCGGGAGACGGAGAAGCTGGAGGCCCTGCGGCGGAAAGAGGAGAAGAAGCGCCAGGAGGTGGTGGACGCCAAGATCGACACCTCCTCCATCGAGAAGCTGAAGGAGCACAAGCTGGAGGACTACCACAAGGCGGAGCAGAAGGCGGAGGAAACCCTTATCGACGAGTTCGTCAGCTCCGCCCGGGCACGGGCCGGTATCGGCGCGTAAGATATGCTGTGTCCAATTCGGCGTTCGCGCCGTTTGGAATATAACTACCTTATTAAGAAAGGAGGAAAAAGAAGATGGAACAGGCAAACAACGTGGCCCTGAATCTGCTTCAGGCCGTGGCGTCCCAGACCCAGCTGCCCAAGACGGGCAAGGGCGACGGGGACAGCGACTTCCAGAAGCTCATCGAGAAGGCCCAGTCCGGACAGCCGGACAGCGAGATTGAACAGCCCAAGGCCGACAAGCCCAACACCGCCCAGGAGCCGGAGAAGAACCCCGGCCAGGAGCAGGAGGACCCGGTGGAGATGTCCAAGCGGATGCAGCGGATGCAGGTGTACCTGGCCCCGGTGGCCCCGGAGGTGCTGGCCCAGTACCCCGCCGAGTGGCTGCCCCAGGTGCAGGAGGGCGAACCCATTGTATGTATCGGTGTGCGCACCGGAGCCAACGGGGAGGATATCCCCATCCTGGTGGGCGCGAGGCAGGCCGCGCAGATGTACGGCAAAGAGATGGTCGATCCCGCCCTGTACGATGTGTCCGACCCGGAGGCTGACGCCATCCTGGAGGCCACCGACCCCACCGTGGAACACGGCCCCGCCCAGATGCTGGAGAAGCTGGCGGACGAGGTAGCCGGGGTGGAGCGTGAGGCGGTGGAAGCCGTAAGGCCCCAGACCCAGGAGGACGGGGTTGAGGCGGAGATCACCTACACGGATCAGGCCCCCCAGCAGTTGTTCCACGACGTGGAGGCGGCCCCCGTGAAGGTGGGCGAGGTCTACGACATGGAGCAGGCGGACAAGGCGGACGTGGCCAGGCAGATCGACACCGGGCTGGCCCAGGCTTTGCGGAACGGCGAGTCCATGGTGCGCATCCAGCTCACCCCGGAGAACCTGGGCAGCGTGACGGTGGAGATCACCCGCAGCGCCGAGGGGCTGATCCGGGTGGCCCTCACCGCCCACAGCGGCGAGACCCGGGGCCTTTTAGAGCGCCACGCCGGGGAATTGCAGGGCATGATCGCCAGCCGCACCCAGCAGGAGGTGGAGGTAAACGTCCAGCAGAACCAGGAGAGCCAGCAGGGACAGAACCAGCAGAACCCCTACGACGGCCGGAACGGCCACAGCCAGGGCGGCCAGGAGGAGCGCCGCCAGTCCCGCCGGGAACACACCGGGGACAGCCGGGATTTCATGCAGCAGCTCCGGCTTGGCCTGATCCCCGACGGGGAATAACACGGAAAGGAGACATACCATGAGCAGTAATTCCATGGCTGATATCGCGGGCCTGCTGGACGGCACTACCGGCGTATACCAGCCCAAAAACAGCACCAGCCGCAAGAACAACACCGAGCTGAATATGGAGGACTTCCTCCAGCTGATGATCGTCCAGCTCCAGAACCAGACCATTGACGACACCATGGACACCAGCGAGATGATGAACCAGATGGTGCAGATGCAGATGGTGTCCGCCATCACCAACCTGACCGAGACGAACGTGATGACCTACGCCAGCTCCCTGGTGGGCAAGGTGGTCACCATCGGCATTCCCCAGGAGAACGGCCTGGAGGAGCGGGAGGTCCTGGTCACCGGCACCGGCGTGATGAACGGCCAGCAGGTGATCTTCGGCAAGGACAGCTCCGGCAACGTGGAGACCTACGGGCTGAACCAGATCATGGCCGTGGGCAAGCTGCCCCCGCTGGAGGACGTGAAGCCCGAGGAGCCCGACGAGCCCGAGAAGCCCGGCGAGCCCGAGGAGCCCGGCGAGGCGGAAGGCCCCGACGAGGGCGGCGAGACGAAGCCCGAGGGCGGCGAAACCACCACCACTCCCCCGGTGGACCAGTCCGGCGAGGGGCAGGGCACCGGGAACAATCCCCAGTACGACGGAACCCAGGGGGCGCCCACCGACTGAAATCGAGGTGACAGAAGATGATCCAACGTGTATCAGGACTGACGCGCAGGGACGCGCCGCAGGTTAGGGTACAGCCGCGGACGCTGCCAGGGGGCTTCGGGGCCATGCTCCAGCAGGAGCTGGCACGGCAGGAACAGCCCCAGGGCGTGGAGTTCTCCAAGCACGCCATCTCCCGGGCACAGGAGCGGGGGATCGAGGTCACGCCGGACCTGATGGACCAGCTGGCGGGCAGCGTGATCCGGGCCCAGGCCAAGGGGGCCACCAACATCCTGGCCATGGACGCGGACAAGGCGTTTATCATCAATGTGCCCAACGCGAGAGTGATTACAGCCATCACCCAGGAGGAAATGAGAGAAAATATCTTCACCAATATTGACGGCGCGGTTTTCCTGTAATAAAATATGCGAGTTAAAGGCAGGACCGATTTCGGATGCCTTCGCCCCCCGCCCGACTGGCGGGGGGCGGACCGCGCCAAACCGAAAGGAGTTTTTTATCAACCATGACTGGTGCAATGTATGCGGCTATCGCGGGCCTCCGGACCCATATGCAGAACCTGAACGTCATCGGCAACAACGTGGCCAACGTGAACACCACCGGCTACAAGGCGGGCCGTTCCGTGTTCCGCACCTCTATCTACACCACCCTGTCCGGCGGCTCCGACGGCACCGCCACCGTGGGCGGGCGCAACCCCTCCCAGATCGGCTACGGCGCCAACATGAGTACCGTGGACATCGACATGAGTACCGGCAACTACGCCGTGACCGGCAACACCACCGACATGATGCTGGACGGCGATGGCTTCTTCCTGGTGGGCGACAAGACCGTCGCCCAGAACTTCGACGGGAGCGCCGAGGACGTGAGCCGGCTGACCTCCCTCACCCTCTCCCGGACGGGGGACTTCGGCTTCAAGGCCGACGGCTACCTCACCGACGCCCGGGGCAATGTGGTGTACGGCTTCCTGTGCACCGGCATCGCCACCCTGGAGGACGTGACGGCGGGCAAGGCCGCTAAGGTGGGCGACCCCATGTTCAGCGACCAGCTGGTGCCCCTGCGCCAGCCCCGGGTCTGGAAGGACGAGAAGGGCGGTATGCACGTGGGCTACCCCAGGGTGGGCGGCGGCGTCCAGGAGGGGAAGGCAGCGACCGCTACTGACCCCGAAGTGCTTGGGGATCCCAAGAAAACTGATTTTGATAAAAAGGTTCAGGATGCCGGCGGTGACACGGCGAAGGAGAAGCATCTGCTGGACTACGGTTCCTACAAGGATAAGGATGGCAACGTGGTGGAGTCCGAGTATTCCCTGGGCTACTTCACCAACATCACCGTGGACAACGCCACCGGCATGATCACCGCCACCTGCTCCGATGTGGGCAACCAGGTGATCACCATCGGCTGCGTGGCGGTGGGCTCCGTGACCAACCCCAACGGCGTCACCCAGATCGGCAACACCTACTACCAGGCCAGCGAGGGCTCCGGCGACCTGGTGGTGAATACCCTGGGCGGCGCGGGCGCCAACATGGGGATCTACTACGCCAACGGCTCTCTGCAAGGGGACGGCAAGACCAATATGGCCGTGGACAGCCAGACCGCCATCGACGGCTGCCGCCTGCGTTCCGGCGGCAAGACCTCCATCATCTCCGGCGGCCTGGAAATGTCCAAGACCGACCTGGCCCAGGAGATCGCCAACATGATCGTCACACAGCGCGGCTACCAGGCCAACACACGTATTATCACCGTCACCGACTCCATGCTGGAGGAACTGGTGAACATGAAGCGGTAAGCGCAGCCCTTGAAACCAACGCCGGGCGGGGGGCGGCCACGCCCTCCCCCGGCATACCCCCGTGGCCCTCAGGAAAATGGAGGTTGACACCATGATCGTTTTGACAAAACGAAACCACGAGAAATTCCTTGTAAACCATACCCAGATCGAGTACATTGAAAGCATTCCCGAATCCAAGATCGTCATGATGAACCACGACTTTTACCTCGTGCGGGAGAGCACCGAGGAGATCATAGAGAAGATCGCCAAGTACAACGCCAAGGTGATGGACATCCACCGGGAGATCAGCGTTGTAGACAAGCGGTAAGCCCAAGACAAAAAAGGCGACCGGGCAGCCTGTGCCCCCGCCCGGTTTGGAGGTAGTGCTGTAGTATGAATATTACATATATCATCGGCGTCGTTGCGGCCATTCTGGTGTTCCTGCTGGGCTGCGTGCTGGGCATCAACATCCCCCCGCAGGAGGGCGTGGATATAATCACATTCACTCCCCAAAACCTCTGGAACTTCTTCGACGCGGCCAGTATCTTCATCGTCATCGGATGTACCTTTGCCATCGTGGTGGCCAGCTTTCCGGGCAAGACCCTGGGCTCCATCCCCAAGCACTTCGGGGTGATCCTGAACGCCAACAAGTTCAAGCCGCTGGACATCATCGACCAGCTGGTGGAGCTGGCCCAGACCGCCCGGAAAAACGGTCTGCTGGCCCTGGAGGGCAAGGCCAACGAGCAGGAGGACCCCTTCTTCAAGCAGGCCATCATGCTGATCGTGGACGCCAACGACCCGGACAAGGTGCGGGCTATCCTGGAGAACGACATCGAGTGTATGTCCGCCCGGCACGAGGACGCGGCGGCGCTGTACGACAAGGCGTCGGCGGTGGCCCCGGCCTTCGGCATGGTGGGCACCCTGGTGGGCCTGATCAATATGCTGAAAACCATGGACCCCACCACCGGCGGCGGCGACCTGGGCAAGAATATGTCCACCGCCCTGGTGACCACGCTGTACGGCTGTATCCTGGCCCATATGATCTTCGGGCCCATCGCCAACAACCTGCGTATCCGGGACAGCGAGGAGGTTCTCTGCAAGGAGATCATCGTGGAGGGCATCATGTCCATCCAGTCCGGCGAAAACCCCAAGGCCCTGCGGGAAAAGCTGCTGACCTACATCTCCCAGCGGGACCGGGACGCGGAGCCCAAGGCCTCCGGCGGCGGGGAGTAACTGAGACAGACGTGCGGTATCAGGAGGTACATTCGTTATGGCGAAAAAGAAAGGCGGCGGAGGCGGCGGCGCCAACTGGATGGACACCTATGGCGACATGGTGACCCTTCTGCTGTGCTTCTTCGTGCTGCTGTACTCCATGTCCACCATCAGCGAGGAGAAGTGGAGGGCCATCCTCCAGAGCTTCAACCCCAACGCGGTGGTGACCACCACCGACCCCAGCGGCGAGAGCGGGCCCTATGCAGACCCGGATATCGGGGACCAGATGCCGGGCTTGCAGGATCCGGCCACCACCCAGGATACGGTGGACGACATGATGAAGGAGCTGATAGCCGCCCTGGAGCAGTATGCCAAGCAGGACGGGCTGGACAGCGCGATCTCCGTGACAGAGGAAAACGGCCGGATTTTCGTGGCCCTGTCCGACAAGGCCATGTTCTACGGGAACTCGGAGAAGCTGCTGCCCGGCGCGGACGAGATCCTCATGGGCGTGTGCGGCATCCTGGACAAGTCCAAGGTGGCCATTGAGGAGATCCGGGTGGTGGGGCACACCGCCCAGCTCTCCGACACCCAGCCCAACGAGCCGAAGGGCGACTGGGAGCTGTCCAGTATGCGGGCCGCCGTGGTGACCACCTTTATCCACGAACACAGCACCATCCACCCCGCCCGCCTGGAGGGCGTGGCCAAGGGCCAGTGGGACCCCATCGGCGACAACCAGGGGGAGGAGGGCAAGGCCCCCAACCGCCGGGTGGAGATCGTCATCAGCGCCAAGGAGATCGGCTCCGAGCTGAACAAGGAGCTGGAGAAGATCACAGGCGAGGGCGGCCTGACGATCCAGCAGCCCGCGCCCAGCTCCGCCCCGGCGCAGAGCCCGACATAGCAAGCCAAGCAGAAACGCAGAAGATCAGGTGAGGTGATCCCATGCCCGAAGTATTGTCGCAGAGCCAAATCGACGCGCTGCTGAACTCCATGCGCAGCGGCGGCGACGCGGACAAGG
>CASTQR010000055.1 GCA_949451265.1 uncultured Eubacteriales bacterium
GCGCCGCCGGCAATGCCCGCGTTCAGGGTGAGCCAGCCCGCCTTGTGGCCCATGATCTCCACCATGAACACCCGGTTGTGGGAGGCGGCGGTGGTGTGGATGCAGTCGATGACCTCGGTGGCCAGGCCGATGGCGGACTGGAAGCCGAAGGTGGTGTCGGTGCCCCACAGGTCGTTGTCGATGGTCTTGGGCAGGCCGATGACGTTCAGCCCCTCCTCGCTGAGCAGGTTGGCGGTTTTCTGGCTGCCGTTGCCGCCCAGCACCACCAGGCAATCCAGCCGCAGGCGGCGGTAGGTGTACTTCATGGCCTCCACCTTGTCCAGGCCGTTCTCGTCGGGCACCCGCATCAGCTTGAAGGGCTGGCGGCTGGAGCCCAGGATGGTGCCGCCCCGGGTGAGCAGGCCGGTGAAGTCGATGGGGGACAGCTTCTTGTAGTCCTCGTAGATCAGGCCCTTGTAGCCGTCGATGAAGCCGACGATCTCCACCTCATTGCCGTAGATGTTGTAGAGCCCCTTGGCCACGCCGCGCATGGTGGCGTTGAGGGCCTGGCAGTCGCCGCCGCTGGTCAGCATTCCGATTCGTTTCATGACATTGCTTCCTTTCCAAGCGATATAGTGTGTGCCATCCGGCAGGAAAAACGAAGGGGGTCAGTCCCGCCCAAAGAGGCGGCCCAGCAGTCCGGTGCGCTTGCCCTGGATCTTGACGGCGGGCCGCCGCTGGGGGGGTGCCTTGGCGGGCATGGGCTTGGGTTTGGGCGGGGCGGAGGGGGGGACGGGCCGCTTCCGCTCCGGCTGGCCCGTGGGCCTGGGGGCGGGGGGTGGGGCGGGGTGGAGCCCCGGCAGGGCCCAGGCCCCGGAGGCCGCCTGATCGCAGAAATACTCCTGGGAGTTGAAGGGCTCCCCGACCGCCCGGACGTAGGAGCCGTCCGGCTGCTGTAAGCGGCCCTTGGCGGTGTCCCGCAGCTCATCGGTGAACATCTCCTCCAGATGGGCCCGGAGGGCGGGGTCGTCCACCGGGGCGGCCACCTCCACCCGGCGGGTGGTGTTGCGGGTCATGAAGTCGGCGGAGGAGATGTAGACCTTCCGCCGCCCCCCCACGCCGAAGATGTAGATCCGGGCGTGTTCCAGGTAGCGCCCCACGATGCTGACCACCCGGATATTTTCCGTCAGCCCGGGTACGCCCCCGGTGAGGCAGCAGATGCCCCGCACCACCAGGTCGATCTTCACTCCGGCCTGGGATGCCTCGATGAGCTTGTCGATGATCTGCTTGTCGGTGAGCCCATTGAGCTTGAAGCCCAGGTAGGCGGGCTCTCCCGCCCTGGTCTGCTCAATCTCCCCGTCCAAATAGGCCAGGATCTTGGAGCGCAGGCAGGCCGGGGCCACCATCAGCTTTTGGCTCTCCTCCAGCACCTCGCCCATGGACAGGGCGTTGAACACCTGGGCGGCGTCGGCGCCGATCTGGGGGTCGGCGGTCATGAGGGCGTAGTCGGTGTACAGCCGCACGGTGTCCTCGTTGTAGTTTCCCGTGCCCACCTGGGTGATATACTCCACCTGATCCCCGTGCTTCCGGGTGATCAGCAGCAGCTTGGAGTGAACCTTCAGCCCGTCCAGCCCGTAGATCACCCGGCAGCCCGCCTGCTCCAGTACACGGGACCAGCCGATGTTGTTCTCCTCGTCGAACCGGGCCCGGAGCTCCACCAGGGCCACGACCTCCTTGCCGTTCTCGGCGGCGTCCACCAGGGCCTCCACCACCTTGCTGTTGTGGGCCACCCGGTACAGGGTCATCTTGATGGACACCACGTCCGGATCCTGCCCTGCCTCCTGCAAGAGCCGCAGCAGGGGCCGCACGCTCTCATAGGGGTAGCTCAGCATCAGGTCGTGGTTCCGGATTTGCTCCGTCATGGGGATCAGGGGATCCACGTTGGGGGAGTTCTGGGGCACCCGGCGGGGGTAGAACAGCTCGGTCTTGTCCCGCAGCATATCCCGCAGCGCCCCCATAAAGGAGAGATCCAGGGGCACGCCGCTGGAAAACAGGTGCTTCTTGGACAGCCCCAGGCAGGTACACAGCCCATCCCGGATGGTGTCGGACAGCTTGCCCCGGTAGTCCAGCTTCACGGGCTGGAGGCGCTTCCGGCGGCGGATCAGCTTTTCCATACTCTTGCGGTACTCCTCCGCCGGGATGTCGTCGGGCTGGTCGGAGGCGTCGTCCATGTCGATGTCGGCGCTGCGCACCAACCGGATCAGCACCGTGCCCTCCACCTTGTAGTGGGCGAAGATCTTGGGCAGGAAGCTGGCGATAAGCTCCTCCACCAGGATGAACCGCCCGCCCTCTCCCGGCAGGGGCACCAGCCGCCGCAGGACGCCCTCGCCGCAGGGGACAATGCCCATGCGCTCCCCGCCGTTCTTGGTTTTCAGCATGGCCACGGCGTAGATCTCTTTATTGCGCAGGAAGGGGAAGGGCTGCTTGCGCCCGATGATCTGGGGGGACAGCAGGGGCAGGACGCTGGCGGTGAAGTATTTCTCCAGAAAGGACTGGGTCTTGTCCGGCAGGCCGTCGAAGCGGCACAGCTCCACCCCCTGGGCGGACAGCTCCCCCAGCAGGCCCTTGCAGATCCGATCCCGGTCGGACAGGAGCTGGCGGGTTTTGTCCAGCACGGCGGCGGTCTGCTGGGCGGAGGTCATGCCGGTTTTGTTGTCCGTCACCCCCATGTTGAGGGTGTCCAGCAGCATCCCCACCCGAACCATGTAGAACTCATCCAGATTGCTCTGGAAGATGGCGGCGAAGTTCAGCCGCTCGCACAGGGGATTGGCGGGGTCCTCCGCCTCCTCCAGCACCCGGCGGTTGAACTGGAGCCAGGACAGCTCCCGGTTCGCGTAACAGCTTGCCTCCGGCGCGGGGGCCTCGCCGGTATGCGGTTGATCGCTCATATGGATCACATCCCTTTCTTCCATCAATGTACCATTTTTTGCCCCGGTGCGCAAGACCTTTTTTGCTGATTTTTCACTCAGGATGGGAATAGAAATTTTTGGGATATAGGAGTTTCGGGAACGTAACGGCAAAAAAAGGCCGTCCCGGATGGCCCGATCCGGGACGGCCTTGGGGCTGGCTCAGCCCATGGTTCAGCTCAGGGGGTAATAGACGATCTGATTTCCCAGGGAGACGGCGATGAACAGGGGCTCGCCGCTGTTGATCACCTCGCTGGGCACCTCGAAGAACAGCTCGCCGTCCTTGGACTCGCCCACCTCCAGGCTGGTGCCGTTGAGGCATTTGCTGTAGGTCATGAGATCCACGCAGTCGTAGAGGTTGGCCTTGGCGGAGTCCGCCACCTGCACGATGGGATCCTCATTCGTATTATACACCATGGGCATGAAGCTATCCTTTTCCAGCCCCTTGTTGGTGATGGTGAAGGTACCTTGGACAAACTGGTGGCCGTCATGGGGGCTGAAGATGTACATACCGCCGGTGAAATCCTTCTTTATCACCTTGGCGGAGTGGTAGGTGATCTCCCAGTTGGCGAAGATCACCGGCGTGCCGATCTCCAGCACGGAGCCGTTCTCCGGGGTGTGGTCCACCAGGGCGGTGTAGGCGTCCGGGTTGTTCACATTGTGGTACAGGAAGGCCAGCACGTCGGAGGCCACGGGCACCGGGTATTGCAGGGACACCTCGTCATAGGAGGCGAACACGGAGTCCGGGGCCTCCTCGATCACGGTGCCGATATGGCGCAGGAAGGCGCCGGTCTTGGCGTCGTACAGGTCCACCTTGGTGCGGGAGTTCACCTGCTGCACCTTGGTGTCCGAGCCGTACCCGCCGCCGGACTTATAGAAGTCGCCCTTCTCGAAGCTGGCGGTGAGCACCAGGTAATAGTCCGCCTCGGCCAGGGTGCCGGGGGCTTCCCCCTCGGGGAGGGCCAGCAGGAAGCCGCCCATGAGCTGGAGCTGGGGCAGGGGGTCGTCAAAGTCCCCGGCGGTGGGGTTGCGGTAGAGGGCCGCCACCTTCTTGCCCTCCAGCTCGATGGTCTCGGGCAGACCGTCCTCGGTGGGCTCCTGGAGGGTGGGGCCGTTCCCGTCAATGGCGACCATCACCGGGTCGGAGAAGTAGCCCGCGTTGGTGAGGTCGGAGATTTTCGTGAAGGGGGCGGCGGTGTTCTTCTCCTCCAGGGCGGGGATCAGGCTGCCCCGCAGGAAGGCCACGTACTCCATGGCCTGCTCCGGGGTGTCCACGTAGATCTTGGGGATATTGGTGCTGAGGGAGAAGAAGTTGGAGCGCAGCTTGGACAGATCCCTGCCCTCAAAGTAGCCCGCGTCCAGCAGGGCGGGGCCCCCAGAGGCCAGACAGCCAGGGCGCTCCTCGATCCACCGCTCCACGGCGGCGGTAAACTTGGCCTTGTCGGAGGGGGCGTCCAGCAGCTTGGCCAGGGTGGTCCCGTCGATCTCCTGGGCGGAGGCCAGAATGGGCACGTAGCAGTCGTAGGGGGAGAACGCGTCGTCCATGGAGGCCCAGAAGGCGTCCGGGTCGGCGTTCACCTGGTTGAGGAACTTGGCGGCCAGCTCCGCCGTGGCGGGGTAGTCGAACTGGAACCGGGTCAGGCCCTCCGGCTTGTCCTGCCGGTACTCCAGGGCGCACAGCAGGGCCGTGGCCTTGAACTGCTGGGCCAAATCGCCCTCCTGGGCCTCCTGAACCAGCGCGTCCCGGTCGATGCTGTCCGCCTGCTCCTTCACGTAATCCTCCACGCCGCCCGCCTTTTTCGCGCCCAGCCAGTGGATCTCGGAGGAGGGCTTGCTCTGACAGGCGGTGAGCGCCATCAGCAGCAGACAGGAGAGGAGGAGTGCCAGCTTGCGTTTCATGGTTACATCCCTTCTTTTCTTTCCATCATGTTCCGGGAAAGCCCGGGGCGGCAGTCCCCAGTCAGCCGGGGCCGCCGCCAAGTACTATGATAAGGGGGAAGCGGCCCGCTGTCAACCGGAATTTTCAAGCTCGCCGGAGATTTTCCGGGGCTGGAAAAAGGAGGAAGTCCCCCTCCCGGACGGGAGGGGGACTGGTGGGTTACCAATAGTTTGCGGGCGTCTCGATAAACTGGAAGCCCACGGTCTCAAAGCTGCCGTTGGCAAAGCGGACCGTCCAGCAGGCGCAGTGGGTGGGCGGGCCCTCGATAGCCATAATCAGGTTGGCGGTGCCGTCGCTGTTGAAGGTATACTTCATCCCGTATTCATAGAGCTGGGCGGAGAAGCCGTGTTCCAGATAATTCTCCCACAGATCGTCCATATAGGTGATCTCGCAGGTCTGCCCCCCGTAGGAAAGGATGAGTACCCGGCGCTCCTCGTCCACGGTCATAGTGCGCTTGGCGTTGAAATCGTCCATCAGCGGTATCCAGTCGTGGATGTGGGCGGTGGGCTGGGGGTCGGTGTCCAGGTCGTAGGCCGTGAGCTGGTAGAGCTGATCCGCGCCCCCCTGGAACGTGTGGGTGAGGACGGCGAAGGTGCCGTAGGTGCCGTCCGGCCCGCTGCCGCCCTCCAGCCGCATGAGCTGGGGCGGGTGGCCGTCATGGGTCTGCCCTCCGCCGAAGCAGCGGGCCACGAAGGGGTATACCTGGGTGAGCCGATCCCCCACCTGGAACATGGTCTCCTGGCCCCGGTTCCGGCTGAACATCCACACGGGCTCCCCGGGGAGCTGGCCCACCAGGAACCACTGCTCCGGGTCGTCGGGGAGATCCTCGTAGGAATTGACCGGGGTGTAGTCCATGCCGTCGAGGGTGTAATCGGGGAAGGAAGCGCCCAAGGTGTAGGGCTCCACCCCTTGGGTGGACAGCACGGTTTTCTCCACAAAGGCCCAGACAGCGTCCTGGGCGTTGTGGTAAGGCTCCGCATCGTCCGGCGAGTAGAAGCGCACGTCGGTGGGGAAGGTGACGGCGAAATAGGTGTCGCCGCTGCGGGCGAAGCACGCCCATCCGCTGTTATCCCGGCCGATGTGTGCCTCATATTCCCTCCGGGATATCTGCTGTATGTTCAGCAGCCAGCCCAGTCCGGCGTCCAGCTCCTCCCATTCGGGACGGTTCATAGAATAGCCCACTGCCACGCCGCCGTCCACGGCTGCGTCAATCACGCGGCTCACCACATCGTCCTTCCAATCCTCTGGCACGGCCAGCAGCCGATCCTGGAGGGTGTCCAGGGGCTGGGCGGAAGGGTTATAGGGCTCCACGCCCTCGGTTTCCAGCACTTTCTTTTCAGCGAAGGCCCGGATGGCCTGGAAGGCGGCGGTATACTCCTCCGCGCCCTCCATTTTGAAACGACCGGCGGTGGGCTGATTAAAGACAAAATAATGGCCGTCATTGTCCTGGGCGAACACGATCACATCGTCAAAGGCCCCATATCCGCCGTTCCCCTGGGGGTGGAGGTGCTCCTCCAGGCGGGTCTGATCCCACTGGTACACGGCCAGCAGCCAGGGCATGAAGTCGTACTCCCAGTCCGCCGGAACGTCCCACCAATAGCTGGCCAGGACACCGTCGGTCCCGAGAACCGACACGTCCTCCGGGCGGTTGACTACCTGGGGCTGCAATTCCTCCGGGATATCGTTCAGCCGGGAGGGCAGCTCAAGAAGCTGGGGCTTCCGCTGGGCGTCCATGGGCTTTTCCGGCGCGCCGGAGAAGGCGCACCCCACGGCGCAGCCCAGAATCAGCGCCGCCGCCAGCGCCAGGGCGATGACGGTTTTCGGCTTCCGGGCGATGAGTGTGACCCGCTCCTTCACCCGGCGCTTGCCCCCGGTCATGGTGGTGGCGGTCTGGAGGAGGGGAGTGCGGCCCGCCGCGATCATGCCCACCAGCGTCCGGCCGTAGGGGATGCGCTCCCCCTCGCCCAGGGCGCGGATGGCCCCCTCGTCGCAGGCCAGCTCGCAGTCCTGCCGGGACAGGGCCGCCGCCCACCACACCAGCGGGTGGAACCAGTACAGGCACAGGCAGGCGCACCGCACCAGCGCCCACCAGTGATCCTTATGGCGGTAGTGGGCCAGCTCGTGGGCCAGCACGTGGCGCAGGCGGCCCGGGGATTCCAGGGCGGCGGGGGTGACGTAGATCTTGGGCCGTACCGTCCCCACCAGGCAGGGGGAGGGCAGGGCGTCGGACACGTACACGGGCAGGGGGCAGTCAGCCTCGATCCATTCCGCCCCCCGGAGCCGCCGCCGGAGCTTGAGGTTGACAGCTGTAAACCACAGGGCCATGAGGGCCGCGCCCCCCAGCCATACGGGGCGGGCGCACTTTGCCGCCAGCTCCGCCAGGGTGGGGCCCTTCATCAGTTCCCGGGCCTGGGTGTCGATGGCCATCAGGTCGCCGGGGGTGAGCTGGGAGTCGGACACGCCCTGCCTGCGGTACTCCTCCACCACCTGGGCCCGGGCGCTGTCGTAGGACTGGGCGGGTATGTGGGCCTGCCCGATGGTTTCCACCAGCTCTGTGCCCCGATCCGCCCGCTGGAGCAGGGCCAGGGCGCTGTAGGCGCTGGTGAACAAATTCACCGGGATCAGCAGCCGCAGGGCCACCGTCAGCCACAGGGCGTATTGAAGCCGGGGGTCGATCCGCCCCCGCAGCAGGGGCCGCAGGGCGGCGATCAAGACAATGAGCAGGAAGGAGGTGATGAGAATGCCCTTCATCTGAAACCACCGTCTTCCGCACGCTCCAGAATATTGTAGAGCTCGTCGATGTCGGAGGGGGAGAGGGCGCTGCGTTCCGCCAGGGAGTTGACCAGCAGGCCCACGCTGCCGTGGAAGGCCCGCTCCAGCAGGGAGTCGGTCTCCGCAGCCGCCGCGTCGTCCCGGGCCAGCAGGGCCTGGAACACCTTGGTACGGCCCGCCTCATTGTGGCCCACCAGCCCCTTTTCCTCCATCCGCCGGATCATGGTGGTGACGGTGCTTTTGGCCCAGCCCGCGCTGTCCTTCAGGTCGCGCACCAGCTCCATCAGGGTCTTGGGGCCCGTCCACAGGCACTCCATCACCCGCCACTCGCTGGGGGAGAGGAGGTCGCGTTTCTCGTCCATTATCATGTACCTCACTTTCTTGCGGGGGCGCCCGCCGCAAATTGGTCTACAATTGTAATCCAACTGTAGGATAGCACATTGGACTACAGTTGTCAACCACTTTTTCAAAAAATGTAAAACAGCCCGCCGGGGCCGTGAAAAGGCCCTCCCCGCCGGAGCAGAGAGGGCCTTGCGCTACGATTTGAAGCGGGAGAACATGAACTGCCCGGACTCGGACAGGTCGGACTGGGCCCAAGGGCCGTCCGGGGACGCGCCGGGGCGCAGGGCGGCGGAAGTCTCATTCTTATCGCACAATGACCAGCCGCACCAGCTGATCCCCCGCTGATCCAGGAAGTCCAGCCACACCCTGGACTGTTCCAGGAACACGCCGCCGCTGCCGTCCGCCCGGCTGGTTCCCCACTCGGACACGAAGATGGGCAGGCCCTTGGACAGGGCGCTGTCGATGCGGGCGCGGAGCTCCGCCCCGTGGGTGCCCGCGTAGAAGTGGAGGGTATACATCAAATTATCCCCCGCCACCGGGTCGGCGGCGGCCAGGTGGATATCCTGGCTCCAGGTGGGGCTGCCGATGAGGATCACCGCCTTGGGGGAGTGGGCCCGGATCGTCCGCACCATCCGCTGTGCGTAGGGCTTCACGTCCTTAGACCAGCTCACGTCCCCGTTGGGCTCGTTGCAGATCTCATAGAGGACGTTA
>CASTQR010000056.1 GCA_949451265.1 uncultured Eubacteriales bacterium
CGGTTCATCTCCTCCGGGAAGGGGGAGTATTTGTCCCAGGTGCGCAGCCCCGCTTCCACGTGGCCCACCGAGATCTGCTGGTAGTAGGCCGCCAGCGCCCCGGCAAAGGTGGTGGAGGTGTCCCCGTGAACCAGCACCAGGTCGGGCCGCACCTTCTGGAACACCTCCTCCAGCCCCAGCAGGCACTTGCAGGTAATGGTGGACAGGCTCTGCTTGGCCTCCATGATGTCCAGGTCGAACTCCGGCTTGATCCGGAAGATGTCCAGCACCGTGTCCAGCATCTGCCGGTGCTGGGCGGTGACGCAGCAGCAGCTTTCAAATTCCGGCCTGCGCTCCAGCTCCTTCACCAGGGGGGCCATTTTGATGGCCTCGGGCCGGGTGCCGAAAATGGTCATGACCTTCAGTTTATCCATCTTTCCCGTCCTCCTCCCCGGAGCCGTCCTTGTCCTCCTCGGAGGGCCCCACCAGGAACACCCGCCACGCCACGGCCACCGCCACCCCCATGGCCACCAGGAACAGCATGGCCCGGGCCGCGCCCCCGGCGGTCAGCACCACCGCGGACAGCCCCAGAATGGCGGAGATCACGTACAGCACCCCCACCGCCTGCTTCTGGGAGAAGCCCATATCGATGAGCCGGTGGTGGACGTGCCCCCGGTCGGGCTGCATGGGGCTCTGCCCGTGGGACACCCGCCGCACCACGGCGAAGCACACGTCGAAGATGGGCAGGCCCAGCGTCAGGAAGGGCACCACGAAGGAGATGAAGGCGTACTGCTTGAACATCCCGTTCACCGACACCGTGGCCATAATGAAGCCCAGGAAGGTGGCCCCGGTGTCCCCCATAAAGATCTTGGCGGGGTTGAAGTTATAGGGCAGGAAACCGATACAGGCCCCCACCAGCGCCGCCATCATCACCTCCACGTCCAGCTCGCTCACCAGCATGGCGATCATCAGCATGGTGGCCGAGCTGATGGTGGACACGCCGCAGGCCAGCCCGTCCAGCCCGTCGATCAAATTCACGGCGTTGGTGATGGCCACAATCCAGATCACCGTCACCGGATAGCCCAGCCACCCCAGCTGCCACACCTCATTGGAGCTGAAGATGTTGGGGTTGGACAGCACGTCGATGACGTTCCCCGACAGCACCGCGATGAGGGCCGCGCCGATCTGCACCAGGAACTTGGGCTTGGCGGGCAGGGCGTACTTGTCGTCCAGCACTCCCAGGATCACGATGATCACCGCCCCCAGCAGCATCCCCTTCTTCTCCGTGTTCAGCGGGACGAACACCAGCACCGCCGCCATAAAGCCGAAGAAGATGGCCAGCCCCCCCATCCGGGGGATGGGGTGGTCGTGCATCCGCCGCCCGTCCTTGGGCACATCCACCGCTCCGAATTTCACCGACAGCACCTTTACCACCGGCGTGGCGGCGCAGGACACCACCGCCGCCACCACCAGCGCCAGCAGCACATACCAGATATCCTGGGAGGCCAGGATTCTACTCAAATCGTTCAAGTGTCGCTCGCTCCTTTACCCAGCGTCTTTCTCTATGAACCTGTATTGACAGCCGCCGACGGCTGTAAATACAGGTTCCTCCCGCTCACCGGGGTAAAAAGCCCACCTTTTTATAGACCTTGCGCAGGGTCTTGTTGGCGATGTATTCCGCCTTTTCCGCCCCGGCCCGGTACACGCCCTCCAGGTATGCCTTGTCCGCCAGCAGGCGCTCTGTCTCCTCCCGGATGGGGCGCAGGGCCTCCACCACGGCCTCGCCCACGGCGGGCTTGAACTTGCCGTAGCCCAGGCCATCGAATTCCCGCTCGATCTCCTCGTAGCTCTTGCCCGTGGCGGAGCCGTAGATCTGCATCAGGTTAGACACTCCGGGCTTGTTTTCCTTGTCATAGCGCACACAACGTTCGGTGTCGCTGTCGGTAACGGCACGCTTGAATTTGCGCATGATATCCTCCGGCTTGTCCAGCAGGGCGACGCAGCCCTCGGGCTGGGACTTGGACATCTTGCTCTCCGGGGTGGACAGGCTCATGATCCGGGCCCCCACCTTGGCAATGTAGGGCTCTGGCACCTTGAACACATCGCCGTAAATGCCGTTAAACCGGTTGGCGATGTCCCGGCAGATCTCCACGTGCTGCTTCTGATCCTCCCCCACAGGGACGAAATCCGGCTGATAGAGCAGGATATCCGCCGCCATCAGCGCGGGATAGGTGAACAGTCCGGCGTTGATGTTATCCTTATGCTTGGCCGCCTTGTCCTTAAACTGGGTCATGCGGGACAGCTCGCCAAACATGGTATAGCAGTCCAGCACCCACCCCAGCTGGCTGTGGGCGGGGACGTGGGACTGGATGAACAGCACACACTTCTCCGGGTTCAGCCCGCAGGCGATGTACTGGGCCAGCTGGGTCAGGACCCGGCGGCGCAGCTGGGCCGGCTCCTGCCGCACCGTGATGGTGTGCAGGTCGGCCATGAAGAAGTAGCAGTCAAACTCGTCGATCATCTCCGGCCAGTGGCAAATGGGACCCAGGTAGTTTCCGATATGCAGATCCCCGCTGGGCTGGACGCCGGAGAGCATCACCTTTTTCGCTTCGTTTTCCATGTCAATTCACGACCTTTGCAGATTACTCGGCTTCCGCCGTCAGATATTGGGACACGTCCACCGGCTTGGCGTCCGACCACAGCCGCTCCAAATCGTAGAACGCCCGCCCCTCCTCGGTGAACACATGGATCACCACCGCGGAGTAGTCCAGCAGCGTCCACTGGCCCCCCCGGTGGCCCTCGATGTGGTGGGGCTCCTCCCCCGCCTTGGACAGGGCCTCCTCGGCCGCCTCCGCCAGCGCCCGCACCTGGGTGTTGGAGGTACCGGTGCAGATGATGAAGTAGTCCGCCAGGGTGGTCTGATCGGCGGTATACAAAACCCTGAGATCCTTGCCCTTCTTATCGTCCAGCGCCTTCACCGCCGCGGCGATGATCTCCTTCGCGTTCAGCATATGATCGTCTCCTTCAGTTTCAATTTCAAATTTACGCCGCTTCGTCCCCGCCCGCGGGAGCCGGCTCCGCCGGGGGTTCGGTAACCGGTGGCGCCGTCTCCACCGGCGGATCGCTCTCCGGCGGCGCGTCCGTCTCCACCGGCCCGGTGGGCGCCGGAGGCTCGCTCTCCGGCGGCTTGCTGGGCTCCGGGGGCTTGCTGGCCGGAGGCGTCGTGGCCCGCCCCGGCGGATTGCCCAGGGACGGATCCGCCAGCCGCCCGGTGGACGAGCGCAGGGATCCGTCGGCGTTCTGGCTCATCAGATCCAGCTGCCTGATGGTGACCTCCTCCACAAAGGGGTTGAAGGACTCGTTGATCAGGGCCAGCAGCTCCGTCTGCTTCGGATAGACAAAGCTGAAGCCCTCCCCAAACTGGCGGTAGCTGCCCAGGAGGTAGGGCATGGTGCAGAACTCCACATTGTCCACATCCAGCCCGCCCAGAAACGCCTCCCGGCCCAGCCACAGCATCTCCGCCACCTCCAGGTCGCTCTTGACCCGGCTGTTGAACAGCGTGATGAGCTGGTTGATCTTCGTGATATTGCCCAGCTGGAGGGTCTGCTTGAGCACCGCCTTCAAAAAGCCGTGCTGTACCTTGAGCCGGGTGATGTCGCCGCCGCCCCCCTCGCCGGAGTAGGGGCTCCACTTGTTGTTTTTCCGCCAGCGCACCACCTTCATGGCGTCCTCGCCGTTCAGAAGCTGGTTTCCGGGGTCAAAGTGGATATACAGATCCTGATCCGGATCATCGTAGTCCATGTGGTAGGGGATGTCGAACCACACGCCGCCGATGGCCTCCACCATCTCCCCCACCAGCTCCCAGTCGATCTGCACGTAGTAGTCGGGGGTGAAGCCCACCAGCTCCGACACCTCGCTCCGCAGGGCCTGGATGCCGTCGTCCCCCCTGCCGTAGACGTTATAGACGGCGTTGAGCTTCTTCGCGTTGATGTTGGGCCGCGCGCTGCTGTTGATGAGGGTGTCCCTGGGAAGGGACATGACGGCGGCCTTCTGGTTGGCCGCGTCGTAGGTAGCCACCATCATGGTGTCCGTCAAGCCGGAGGTCTCGTCCGTCCCGAAGATCAGCACCGTGTAGATGGCGCCGCTCCTGCGCTCCCCGCCCACCTTGGGCTGGATGGCATCGATGTCCAGGGTGGGCGCGGGGGTCTCCCCCGGCTGGAGGGACGGGTCCGGATCTCCGGAGTTCGCCGGCCCCGGCGGGATGGAGGGCTTCTTAAACAGGCTGTTGTAAAACAGCACCCCCGCCGCCGCGATCACCATCACCGCCGCCAGCACAATCATGAGGATCATGATCCGCTTCTCTCTCTGTTTCCTGGCCTCCCCCGGGGCCAGGGGCGGCTTGCCGCCCGGCCCCCGGTGTTCCAGGCGCTTCCCCGGCCCGGACTTCTCCGGCGGCAGGCCGTCCGGCCTGTTGGCGTGATTGCTCATGCTTTGCTTCCTTTCCCATAGAAATCATAGGCGCCCTGGGTGTCGTGGTGGAGCTCCTTCCCCCGCTGGACCATCTCCTGCATGGACAGGGACGCGCCCATGCCCACCGCCCCGTCCAGGTCGCTGTAGGCCAGGCGGCGCAGCTCCCCCACCTCGGGGAAGTCCCGGTTGGGCTCCATGTAGTCCGCGATGTAAAGCAGCTTTTCCTCCAGGCTCATCCCCGCCCGGGCGGTGGTGTGGTAGAGGATGGCGTCGTAGATATCGTCCTGCCCGAAGATGTGCTTGGCCAGGGCCGCGCCGCTCTTGGCGTGGAGGAGCTTGTCGGTGGCCCGCTCCAGCGGATCCAGGGGGATCCCGTATTTGTCGCAGATCTCCAGATGCTCCTCATGGCTGAGGTACTTGGTGCAGTCGTGGAGGATGGCCGCCCGCCGCATCCGGTTCTCGTCCGCCCCCCAGCGGTTCGCCAGCCGTGCCGCCTCCTCCTCGCAGCCCCGGATGTGGGCCAGCCGCTTGGCGAACACCATGGAGTAGGACACGCACCGCAGCTCCTCCAGGGAAAGGCGCTTCAAATCGGCGTTGGTCCCATATAGTTTTTCCCGCAAAATGTAGCCGTACACCGCTTCCGGCAAAAATACCCGGCCCGCCCCCGCCGCCAATTCCTCCCGCAGCCGGGTGGAGGAGATGTCCACCAGCCCGGGGATAGAGATGGTGGCAATCCTCGCCCCGCAGGTCTTGGACAGGTACTCCCGCTGGGGGGCGAACACCGCCTCCCCGTCGGCCTCGGTGCGGCCGAAGGCGCACACCCCCGCCAGGGACAGAATCCGCTCCGGCTTGTGCCACTGGTGGAGGGTGAGGAACATATCCGTCCCCATGAGAAGCCACAGCTCCGCCCCCGGCCAGCGTTCCGCCGCCGCCTCCAGGGTGTCGGCGGTGTAGCTCCTGCCCTCCCGGTGGAGCTCTGCGTCCCACACCTCCGTCACCTCCGGCAGGAGGAGCTGGTCGGCGGCGATCTCCGTCATAGCCAGCCGCTGTCCCGGCGTGGGGCTTCCTGCGGGCAGCTCCTTGTGGGGCGGCAGGCCCGCCGGGACAAACACCAGCTTGTCCAGCCCCAGGGCGGACGCCGCCGCCCTGGCCGCCGCCAGGTGCCCCAGATGGGGCGGGTTGAAGCTGCCGCCGTAGATGCCGATTTTCATGGGAACCACCCTCTCAACCAGAATTTAAGGGATGCTATTTTATCAGCTTGATCCGCTTCTCCTTGGGCTTGCCGTGGGTCTCCCGGTAGAGCACAAACTTCGTCCCGATCACCTGCACCACCTGGCTCCGGGTGGCCCTCGCCAGCTCCTCCGCCCCCTCCCGTGGGGACAGGGGGCTGTTTTCCAGCACCTTGCCCTTGATGAGCTCCCGGGCCTCCAGGGCGTCGTCCGCCTGCTTGATCAGGTTCTCCCCCACGCCGTCCTTGCCCACGTGGACAATGGTGTCGATCTCGTTTGCCATGGAGCGCAGCTGCGCCCGCTGCTTGCTTGTCAAACCTGTCATATAAACTCCTTTACGGGAAAAAACACCCCGTTTTACTTAAAATATTCCTCCAGCTTGGCCTGGAACGCCTCCAAAGCCCTGCCCCGGTGGGAGATGGCGTTTTTCTCCTCCGGGGAGAGCTGGGCGAAGGTCTTCTTCAGTTTGGGCAGGAAGAACACCGGATCGTAGCCGAACCCGCCCGTCCCCATGGGGGCGAAGGCGATGGTGCCGGAGCACTCCCCCCGGGCGGTCAGCACGTCCCCGCCGGGGAAGCAGCAGGTGATCACCGACACGAATTTCGCCGTCCGGGCAGCGCCCCGGGGCATATTGGCCAGCAGCATTTTATAGCGGCCCGTATCGTCCAGCCCCTCCCCGCCGTACCGGGCGGAGTACACGCCGGGGGCCCCGTTCAGCGCGTCCACGCACAGTCCGGAGTCGTCCGCGATGGCGGGCAGGCCGGACGCCTCCATCACCGCCTTCGCTTTGAGCATGGAGTTCTCCTCAAAGGTCGTCCCCGTCTCCTCCACATCGATGTCAATGCCCACATCGGACTGGAGGCACACCTCCACCCCCATGCCGGAGAGAATCTCGTTCATTTCCTTCATCTTCTTCTGATTTTTGCTCGCCAGTACCAGCTTCATGCCAGCCGTCTCCATTCTATCTGTTTTTTATTGTGCTCATTTTACAGCAGCGCCTGGGTGAACTCCCTCGCGTCAAAGGGCTGGAGGTCGTCCACGCCCTCCCCCACCCCGGCGAACTTCACGGGCACCCCTAACTCCTTGGCGATGGCGACCACAATGCCGCCCTTGGCGGTGCCGTCCAGCTTGGTGAGGACAATGCCCGTCACCCCCGCCGCCTTGGAGAACTCCTTGGCCTGGATCAGCCCGTTCTGCCCGGTGGTGGCGTCCAGCACCAGCAGGGTCTCCCGGCTGGAGTTGGGGCAGTCCCGGTCGATGACCCGGGAGATCTTGTTCAGCTCGTTCATCAGGTTGGCCTTGTTTTGCAGCCGCCCGGCGGTGTCCACCAGCACCACATCCGCGTGGCGGGCCTTGGCCGCGGCCAGGGCGTCATACACCACGGCGGCGGGATCCGCCCCCTCGTGCTGCTTGATGATGTCCACCCCGGCCCGGTCGGCCCAGATGGTGAGCTGCTCCGCGGCGGCGGCCCGGAAGGTGTCCCCGGCGCACAGCAGCGCCTTTTTGCCCTCCCGCTTCCACCGGGCGGCCAGCTTGCCGATGGAGGTGGTCTTGCCCACCCCGTTCACCCCGATGAACAGCACGACGGCGGGGGTGTTCGCCATGTTCACGGACAGATCGCCGGTGGTGAGGTACTCCGCCAGGATGTCCCGCATACACTGGCGGGCCCCCTCCACGTCCTTGATCTTCTCCGCCTTGCAGCGGCTTTTCAGCTCCTCCACCGCCTCCAGGGTGGTTTCCGCCCCCAGGTCGGCCATCACCAGGGATTCCTCCAGCTCCTCGTAGAAGTCGTCGTCCAGCTGGGAGAAGCCGTTGAATATCCCGATCTTTTTGATTTTATCAAAAAAGCCCATAAAAATCTTCCCCTATTTTGTTAAATATTCGCATTCTTCGCCCCGCAGCAGGGGCACTTGGGGTCGTCCAAATCGTGGACATGGCCGCAGGCGGGGCAGGTGGTCTGGGCCATATGATCCCCGCCGTCCCAGTCCTCCGGCGCTTCCTCGTCCGAGCCGCTCCAGTAAAAGTCCAGCTTGCGGCAGTTGGGGCAGCCCCACAGCTCCACATCCAGCGCCCCCGCCAGAATATTGGGCCACATACCCACCCAGGAGCTGGCCTTGCCCAGCTGGATATTCTCCCGCCGGATGAAGCTCATGCCATGTCCGCAGTTGCCGCAGCGCTTTTCAATTGCTTCACTCATTTAATATTCAACTCTTTTTCCACGTCATTTAGATTGATGGTGAGCATACGGGACACGCCCTTCTCCTGCATGGTGACGCCATAGAGCACGTCGGCCTCCTCCATGGTGCCCCGGCGGTGGGTGATGACGATAAACTGGGTCTTGTCGCTGATCCGCCGGAGATACCGGGCGTACCGCACCACGTTGGACTCGTCCAGCGCCGCCTCGATCTCGTCCATGACGCAGAAGGGGGTGGGCCTTACCTTTAATATGGCAAAGTACAGCGCGATGGCGATGAGCGCCCGCTCGCCGCCGGACAGGGCGCTCATGTTCTGCACCGTCTTGCCGGGGGGCTGGGCCCTGATTTCGATGCCGCAGTTCAGCACGTCCTCCGGATCCTCCAGCTCCAGATTGGCCTTGCCGCCGCCGAACAGGTCGGTGAACGCCTGCCGGAAGCCCTCGTTGATGAGGGCGAACTGCTCCTGGAAAATCCCCGTCATCTCGCCCACGATCTGGGCGATGATCTCCTGCAATTCCTTCTTCGCCTTGGCCACGTCGTCCCGCTGGCCGGTGAAATAGGTATACCGCTCGTTCACCCGGGCAAACTCCTCCACCGCGTCCGGGTTGATGCTGCCCAGGGCGGAGATGGCCCGCTTCAGCTCCCCGATCCGCCGCTGGGCCTTGGGGACGGACTCCAGATCCACCCGCTGGGCGCGGGCCGCCTCGTGGGACAGCTCGTAGCTCTCCCACAGCTTGTCCAGGATCTGG
>CASTQR010000057.1 GCA_949451265.1 uncultured Eubacteriales bacterium
CACGTGGGCGGCGTCGGCGAACAGCGCCGCCTCGTCCAGGGTCAGGCGGTGGGACATGTCGTGGGGGGTGGGGTCGGGGGAGTCCCCGCCCCAGTAGTTCGCGTGGGCGCCCGGGGCGGCGGTGAGATCCTCCTTCCGCTCCAGCCAGATGTTGCAGCAGGACAGACTGGCGCCCTCCTCCACGGTGACCGTCCCGCCGTCCATGGTGCGCAGCAGGGCATGGCAGTCCGTATTGCCCGCGATCTCCAGGCTGCCGCCCTCCGCCACGGTGAGGCCGCGGAGGGAGTTGATCCCCGCGTTGGGGCTGATCTTCAGCCGCTTGGTGAGGGTGATGGGCTCGGCCACGTCGAACCAGACGTGGGGCGGGACGGTGACCGTATCCACGCTGTCGTCCGCCAGCAGGGCCAGCAGCACGGCGGCGTTGTCATCGTCGGCCTTGTCCGCCCGGAAAGACAGGTCGGCAGGGACGGGGGGGCTGGTCTGGGATGGGGGATCGGTGTCCTCCGGCCCCTGGGTCACGCCGGGGCTGGCAGAGGGATCGGGATCCTCCACAGATGCGGGCCCCGCCCAGGGCCGCCAGATCAGCAGGGCGATCAGCAGTACCGCCGCCGCGCCGGTGCCCGCGGCGATCTGCCAGTGGGCTTTCAGCTTCGCCAGCCAGTCCGGGGCCGCGGGGGGATCCGGCTGGGGCTGCGTTTGGGTCTGGGTCTGAGCTTGCGTCTGGGTCTGTGTCTGGGTCTGCGTCTGAGTGATGGGCGGCTCCGCCGCCTCGGTCTTGGTGAACTGGGCGGGGGCCTCCCCCGGCATGGTCATGCCGATGGGCTCCGGCTCCTGCTCCCCGGTGGTGGGCGGCCCGTCCGGCGGCAGCTCCCACCCGGCGGGGAGAATCCCCTCGTACAGGGCGGCGTGGAGCTCCTCCACCGACTGGAACCGCTTCCGGGGGCGCACCCCCATGCCGTACACCAGGGCGGCCTCCTGCCGCTGGGTCAGGTCCACCCCCAGCTTCCGGGGCATCACCAGCTCATCCTCCACCAGACGGTCCATGGACTGGGGCGGCTTGCGCCCGGTGAGGCAGTAGTAAATGGTGGCCGACAGGGCGTACACGTCCGTCCACGGCCCCTGGCCCTTGTTCTGGTACTGCTCCACCGGGGCATACCCGTGCTTGAGGGCGATGGTCAGGGTGGCCTCGCCCCCGGCGGACTCCCGGGCACAGCCGAAGTCCAGCAGGCGCACGTCCCCGTTTTCCAGCATGATGTTCTCCGGGCTGATGTCCCGGTGGATGAGCCCCCGCTTGTGCATGGACTCCAGGGCGGAGAACAGGGGCTCCATCACGTGGAGCAGTTCCCCGGCGGGAACGCGCCCGCCCCGCTGGTCCACCAGGTCCTTGAAGGTGATGCCCTCCACATATTCCATGACGATGTAGGCGGTATTGTGCAGCTCGAAGAAGTCCCGCACGCCCACGATCACCGGCTGTTTGTCCATCTTGGCCATGGTGCGGGCCTCCTGGAGGAAGCGGGCCTTGCCGCTCTCATACCGCTCCCCCGCCGCGCCGGAGTAGCTGGACACCTCCAGGGAGGCCGCCGACACCCGGTTGGCCCGGTCGGTGGGGAAGTACTCCTTGATGGCCACCTGGCGTCTGGTCTCCACATCCTGGGCGCAGTAGGTGACCCCAAAGCCGCCCTGGCCCAGGCAGCGCCCGATCCGGTATGTGTGCCCCAGGCTGCCGCCGGTGAGGGCGGCGCCTACTGGCAGCAGATGGTCGGGGTTTTGCAGCGGGGGGGTCATGTCATACCCCTCCCTTTCCGGTGATCTGGAACAGCTCCCGCTGGGAGGCTAAGTAGAAGGAGTCACCCTTGCTCAGCCGCACGGGCTGGCGGGGGGCCAGCTTCTGGCCGGAGGCCAGGAAGGTGCCGTAGGACGAGCCCAGATCTTCCAGCCAGATGGCGCCGCCCTGCACCCGCAGGACGCAGTGGGCGCCGCTGATGCCCTGGGTGGAGGCGGGGTAGACCAGGTCGTTCCGGGCGGGGTCACGGCCGATGCGCAGCTGGCCGTTGATGGCGAACCGCCGCCCCGAGAAGGCCCCGGACTGGCATTGCAGCCGCCACTGTTCCACGCCGCCCCCGGCGGGGATGGCCGCGTTGGGGGCCTCGGTGGGGGCGAAGGCGGAGGAGGACGAGCCGGGGGCCGGGGGCGCGGGAGGCGCCGCGGGGGCGGCCTTCTTCCGGGTCAGCAGGACTACCACCAGGACGATCACCGCCACCGCTGCCACGCCGATGCCGATGAACAGGCCGGTATTGCTCTTGGCGGGCTCGGGCCCCGCGGGGGGTTCGGTGGCGGGCGGGTCGGTCTCCGCCGGGGGCTCGGTGGCGGGAGCGTCCGTCTCTGCCGGGGGCTCGGTGGCCGGGGCGTCCGTCTGAGTCGGGGGGTTGGTGGCGGGGGCGGTGGTGCCGCCGCCGGTGGCGTAGGCGATGCCGTTGCGGTTCAGCAGGGTGATGGCCTCGCTGATGTTGATGGCATAGTTGGCCTGTTCGCCGCTGTTGTTGGAGACGCTCCAGGTGTTGATGCCGATGGCTTCGCCCTTTTCGTTCACCAGGGGGCCGCCGGAATTGCCGTGCTTGATGTCGCAGTCAATCTGGATGTCCGCGCGGCCGGTGCCCTGGGTGACAAACAGGCGGCTGATAGAGCCGCGGGTGACGGTAACGTCGGAGATACCCCAGGAGGTGGTGGCCCCGGCGTACAGGTTTTCCGATAAACCGGGATAACCGATGGCAAACACGGTGGAGCCCACATCGCCGTCGCTGGGAATGGTAAGGGGGATGGATTTGCGCAGGTTGGTGGTGCCCGCCAGCTTCAGCACCGCCACATCCTTGCCCTCGCTGGCCTCCACAATATACGCTTCCTCATAAGTTCCGGAATCGTAGTAAACCCGGATTTTGGCGCGGCCATGACATTGGGCGCGGCTGTCGTTGGGATCTTCATATACCAGCCAGGTATACTGGGTGCCGGCGTTGTTCCAGACCTGGGTGAAGCCCCGAAGTTCTCCCGCACCGCCCTTTATGAAGTTTTCAATCACATGGTAGTTGGTGATCAGGTTGGAGGGGTCTTTCCCGCTTTCCCCCACGAAAAAGCCGGTTCCCCAACCCATGGAGTCCTCTCCGACGTTCAAATCAAGGCAGATTCTTACCATGGCCACGCTCTCCCGCGTGGCAGGGTTAAAGTTGCTGGCGTGGGCGGGCACAAACAGGGCGCACACCAGCGCGATGGCCAGCGTCATAGAAAGCAAACGTTTTTTCATCTCAATCTCTCCTCTATTGTCCGTCCACCCACACTGCGGCGGCGGTATTATTGTCGTTGCCGGGCGGGATACGGCCCTGGAGGTACGCCCGCATTCGGGCAATCCAGTCCTCCGGGTCGCTGGCCTCCGCCAGGGCCGCCTCCATCTCGGCCTCCAGCACGTACTCCCAGAAGCCGTCGCTGCACAGCAGGAAGGCGTGCCGTCCGGGGCCCAGGGGCTCCTCCCTGGTCTCCACGTTCAGCTCCTCGTCCTGGCCCAGGGCCCGGAGGACGCGGCTGCGATCCTCGTGGAAGCGGATCTCGTCCAGGGTGATCTCCCCCAGCATGACGCCGATCTGGGCCACGCTGTGGTCCCGGGTCTGGAAGGCCAGCTTCCCGTCCACAAAGTGGTACAGCCGGGAGTCCCCCACGTGGGCCCAGGCCGCCCTCCCCGGCTCCAGGGTGAGGAGCACCAGGGTGGTTTTCATGGCGCACTGGCGGGTCTGGAGGGCCAGCACGGCCCGGTTGGCCTGCCGCGCCCAGTCGGTGAGGGCGTTATACACGCCGTCGCTCATGAGGATGAACACGTCCCCCTCCCGGATGGTCACGGGCTGGGCGGGGATATCCACATATTTCAGCTCCCCCATGCCCAGGAAGCTGGTGAGGCCCCCGGCCTTGGGGTGGTCGTCCCCGTCCTGGAGGGGGCACAGTCCGTTGACGCCGTCGGTGTACAGCTCGTTGCGGTAGATGTGCTCCCGGTTGAGCTGGTACAGCGCCCCGTCCCGGAACAGGCAGATCCGGCTGTCCCCCACGGACAGGTAGTGGAAGGCGCTGTTTTCCATGAGGGCCGCCACCACGGTGGAACCGCTGCGGCGCAGGCCGTCGGGGCCCAGCAGGGCGTTCACCTGGCGGTTGGCCTGCTCCAGCAGGGACAGCAGCACCTGCCCCGGCTGGCCCTGGGCGTGGTAGAAGCCGTTGGCCATGGCGGTTACCGCCGTCTGGCTCACCTTGTCGCCGTCGGCCAGACCGCCCATGCCGTCCGCCACCACCGCAGCATCCGGCTCCCCTCCGGGGAGACGAAGAAGCTGTCCTGCTGGCTCTTGCGGGCCCCCTGCTCGTGGAGCTTTTCCACCACGAAGGGGACGGGGGGAAGGCTGGTCCAGGAGCCCCCCGGCGGGATGGAGCCGGTGGCGGGCAGGCAGTCCGGGGCGGCGGGCCTGTGCCGGAGCTTTTGGACGATGAGGGCCGCGATCCCGGCGATAGCCAGCCCCGCCGCCAGGCCGATCCCCGCCAGTCCCCAGCCGGGTATGGCCCCTTGGGGCGCAGGCTCCGCTACCGGCTGGGTCTCCACGGGCCGCGTTTCCTCGGCGGCAGGGGACTGGGTTTCCTCTGCGGCTTGGGTGGGCTCCGCCGTGGGGGCCTGCGTGGGTTCGGCGGTAGGCTCAGCGGTGGGTTCCGGTGTGGGCTGGGGCGTGGACTCCGGGGTGGGTTGGGGTGTGGGGGGCGCGGTGCCCCCTGTTGGCTGGGAGGGGGCGGGCGGGACGCTGCCCTCCGGGGGCGTGGTGATGATCTCCGGGGAGTTCCCGGTCATAGACAGGTTCCTGTTAGCCATTACCGTCCTCCGGGCCGTCCCAGCCAAACTGCTCCCCGCACAGGGCCACAAAGACCAGCTTGGTGGAGCCGATGGAGATGGTGTCGTAGCTGTGGATCTCTACGGCGTTCAGCACCGTCTTGCCGTTCACTTTGATGAGGTTGCGTCCGGCGGCGGGGCCCACGAAGTAGGCCCTCTCGCTGCTGTCGTAGGCGATCATGGCGTGGTTCTGCCGGGAGATCTGGGAGTCCCCCGGAGGCGCACGTCCCCCGCCTCCCGGCCGATGTAGTTATAGCCCGCGTGGAGGCGGAAGTCCGCCCCCCGCACCGGGCCCTCGGCGCACACCAGCCAGCCCACCACGGGCTCGCCGCCCTGTCCGCCGGACGGCCCGCCCAGGGTAGTCTCCACGGCGAAGGGGTCCACGCCGCCGCCCCGGCAGCTGTCCGGGGGCAGGGTGGCCCCGAAGTCGGGGGAGGGGGCGCTGGGCCGGGCGGCCCCCGGTGTCTCGGTGGGGGTGAAGGCGGAGGACGCGCCGCCGCCTAGAGGCTCCGTGGGGGTGAAGCCGCCCATGCCGCCCCCCAGGCCGGGGGCCTCGGTGGGGGTGAAGCCCCCGGCCCCGCAGTGGGGGCAGGCGGCGTGCTTGGCCGCGTCGTAGTGGTGGCCGTTGGGACAGGTGGCCATGGTGGTTTTAATCTCCATACTCTGTTCCTCCTTCTTGTAAATGCCGCACGGACTGAAGCGGCTTTTGGTGCGGGGAATCCGCCGAAGTGTCTTGACTATAGCACGGGAGGGGGCGGAAACGTCCAAGGAACTTCCAAATGGAGACAGAAAAGCCCCGGTCTCCACGGAGACCGGGGCTTTTGTGGGTTCATTATAAGTCAGGGGGCCGCGGGCCGCGTCCAACCCTTTTCCAGGCCCCGGCGCACCGCCTCCAGCAGGAAGGGCAGGGAGGGGTTGCGGTTGTCCCGCCGCCAGGCCAGGGCGTGGCAGGACAGGGGCACCCCCACCAGGGGGATGAAGCTCACCATGTCCTGGGACAGGTACTCCAGGTTGTCGGTGAGGGTGCTGACGCCCAGGCCGCAGGCCACCAGCATCAGCAGGCTGGGGACGTAGTTGGCCTCCGCCACCACCCGGGGGGTAAAGCCCGCGTCCGCCGCCATCTTCCACACCAGCCCGTACCCGGGCAGGGAGGAGGTGCGGGACATGACCACGAAATCCTCGTCCCTCAAATCCTCCATCCGCAGGCTGCGGACGCGGGTGAGGGGGGAGTCTGCCGGCACCACGGCGCACTGCCGGTCCCGGCGGAGGATGATGGTTTCCACGTCCTCCTGGGGCAGGGCCTCGCCGGAGTTGATCACCGCGTCCACCTCCCCGGCCAGCAGGGCCCGGATCAGGTCGGAGTGGCTCAGTTCCCGGAAGGTCAGGTGGATCTGGGGGCAGTCCCGGGCCAGGGCCTGGTGGATGCGCACCGCGTTCCCGTCGAAGGTATCCCGGAGGATGCCCAGGGTCACGCCCCCCCGGAAGCCCTGCTGGGCCAGCAGGGCGGCGTCCACCCCGGCCCGGCAGCTGTCCAGGATCCGGGGGCACTGCTGGGCGAAGGCCCGGCCCGCCGGGGTGAGGGACACGCTGCGGGAGCTGCGGTAAAAGAGCTGAAGGCCCAGCTCCTGCTCCAGGGCGGAGATCATGCGGCTCAGGGCGGGCTGGGAGATGAACAGGTCGTCGGCGGCCTGGGTGAAGTTCAGCCGCTGGGCCAGGACCAGGAAGCTCTCCAACTGGGTCAGGGTCATTCCGCCACATCCTTTCGTTTGGCTCTTTAGGGCAGTATACCACACCTTTCGTCATTTGTCACAGGTTTTTATCTAATTTCCGCATAGTAGCTATGAAAAAATTTGGCGAAAAACGTGAACCTGCCCAAAATCCAGGAAGCATTCCCGTCAGAGCGCACAAAAATGGCGGGGGTTGGAGGCTGGTCCAGGGAGTCAAACCCATTTCTTGGGGCCATCTAAATCATTTTTGCATTTCTGCCATACGTTTTTTACATTTTACACATAGAGAAAAAGGCTTTAAACTATATTTTGTGTATAAGCTGACCAATCATGTGGTTCAGCAAATCAGGAGCTTCCGCGCATTGTCCCAGGTCAAAGTATCAGTACAGGGAGGTCAATCAAATGAAAATTCTCGGCGTATCCTTAGGCACCAAAAACGGCAATAACGACACCATGTGCAGGGTGGCCCTTGAGGCCGCGAAGGAGATGGGGGCGGAGATCGAGTTCATCCACCTGATGGACTGGAACATCGACTACTGCTCCGGCTGCGTGGCCTGCTCCCGCGGCCTGGTGATGGGCAAGGGCATGATCTGCACCCGCAAGGACGACTTCTCCGCCTTCTATGAGAAGCTCATCGAGGCCGACGGCGTCCTCATGGTGGATCCCATCTTCGAGTCCGGCGGCACCGGCCTGTACCACTCCATCACCGACCGCATGGGCCCCGGCCATGACACCGGTATGCTGATGATGCTGGACGGCAAACTGAAGGAGCAGGGCAAGCCCGGCCTGAACCCCCGGTACTTCAGGCAGAAGGCCATCTCCTTCGTGTCCATCGGCGGCTCCGACTGGGCCGTCCGCTGCGAGACCGACCACGCCATGCTGGCCCTGAGCCCGGGCTGGAAGATCGTCAACAACGACTATTTCTCCTGGTCCAAGGACGTCATCATGCAGGACGACAAGATCGAGCGCATGAAAGAGATCGGCCGCAACCTGGTGGAGGCCGCCAAGTACCTCATCGAGAACGACGTGCAGATTGCCGGGTCTGAGAACTTGGATCTGTGGAAGGGCAAGGAGGGCGCCTGCCCCCACTGCCACGGCAACGCGTTCTACATCTTCCCCGGCACCACCCACGCCGTCTGCGAGTACTGCGGCATGGAGGGCCACCTGACCGTCGAGGACGGCGTGACCAAGTTTGTGTTTGACGAGTCCATCGTCCCCAACGGCCACATTGAGCACGCCCATGACGTGCTGTCCGGCAAGATGGCCCATGGCAAGGAGATCTTTGAGAACGAGGGCCGCCTGATGAACCTCTACAAGGACCCCGAGTTCCAGGCCCGGAAGGCCCACTATACCGCCGTCTGCGAGCCCACTCCTCCCCCCTCCAAGCAGGGCTGATCCGGAACCTGTTTTTGACAAATTTCAACGCAGCAGGAGGTCATGTACCATGTTTGAATACCGTCCCATGCGCAGCATCATCTATGTGGACTGCGTGCGGGAAGAATACCGCCACCGCCTCCAGCACTGGCTTTACTCCACCCACGTGCCCGACAGCATTTCCAAGTTCGCGCCCTACTGCAATAAGTACGCCTTCTACAACGCTCTGCCTGTCCCCCCCGAGGGGGAGCGGTTCGGCACCCGGCGGATGCAGATGACGGAGCACTACTGGATGGTCAATGAGATGACCCCGGAGATGAGCGTCAACGCCTTCACCGAGCGGATGCCGCCGGTGGTGCTGCGGTGGCAGGGCATGATGCCCGACACCGACGAGATCCCCACCGAGAACATGGACGGCGACGCCCACCGCTCCTCCGGCGGCGACAACGGGATGCCTCCCTTTGTCTTTGCCCATGTGCCCATGAACTGGCAGGAGGACTACAAGGGCGCGGGCCGCACCATCGACGACGGCCCCAACTACCGCTGGCAGTTCGT
>CASTQR010000058.1 GCA_949451265.1 uncultured Eubacteriales bacterium
CTGCTGGACATCCGCCGCCGGGTGGGCATGGTGTTCCAGAACCCGGACAACCAGATCGTGGCCAGCGTGGTGGAGGAGGACGTGGCCTTCGGCCCGGAAAATCTGGGCGTGCCCTCCGCTGAGATCCGAGAGCGGGTGGACGCCGCCCTGGACACCGTGGGCATGGCGGACTACGCCCGCCACGCCCCCCACCTCCTGTCCGGCGGGCAGAAGCAGCGGGTGGCCATCGCCGGGGTGCTGGCCATGCGCCCGAAGTGCGTTGTGCTGGACGAGCCCACCGCCATGCTGGATCCGGTGGGCCGCAGGGAGGTGCTGGACACGGTGAAGCGGCTCAATACGGAAGCCGGCATCACGGTGGTGCTGATCACCCACCACATGGACGAGGCCGCCCAGGCGGACCGTTTGATCGTCATGCACGACGGGCACATCATGGCCGACGACAGCCCCGCCCAGGTATTCCAGAACGTGGACGGCCTGCGCTCCCTGGGGCTGGAGGTGCCCGAGCCGGTGGCCCTGCTGTACGAGCTGCGGCAGGCGGGGGTGGACGTGCCCCTGACGGCGCTGGGCGTGGACGAGTGTGCCGAGGTTTTGAGAAAACTGCTGGCGTGAAAGGAAAAAATCATGATGCTGTATTTGAAGGGAGCAAATATGGAAGACCTGGAACAGGAATACGATTTTATCACGAATACGCCTGCGGAGGAACACGGCTTCACGAACCCGGCGTCCGGATGCTCCCGAGATGAATTTGAACATACGATCCTGCCCGGTTATATCAGCGCGGCAAAGGGGCTCGATCTTCCGGCTGGCTGGGTGCCGGAAACGGAATTTTTCCTGTGGGACGGCGGTCAAATTGTCGGCTTATTCCGGATACGGCACTATTTGACCGACGCGCTGGCGCGCGGGGCGGGGCATATCGGTTATGCCGTCGGAAAAGAATTCCGCGGAAAGGGCTATGCTTCGGCGGGCTTGAAACTGACGATAGAGAAGGCATGGGAGATCATCCCGGAAGACGAGATTTATATGAGCGTTCACAAGGATAATCCTGCGTCGCTCAAGGTACAGATCAAAAATGGGGCGTATATCCATCACGAAGACGAGCGGGAGTTTTATACCAGAATAAGGCGGTAAATTTCCCGCTCCAAGGAGCTTGATCCATGGGCGCTATCATCGAAACCAAACAACTCACCCACACCTACAGCCAGGGCACGCCCTTTGAGCACACCGCCCTGGACAGCGTGGACTTCTCCGCCCAGGCCGGGGAATACCTTGCCGTCATCGGCCGCACTGGCTCGGGGAAATCCACCCTGATCCAGCATCTCAACGGCCTGTTGAAGCCCACCTCGGGACAGGTGCTGTTTGAGGGCACGGACATCTTCGAGAGCAAGGAGCGCACCCGGCAGGTGCGCTGCCAGGTGGGGCTGGTGTTCCAGTACCCGGAGTACCAGCTCTTTGAGGAGACGGTCTACCAGGACATCGCCTTCGGCCCCAAAAACATGGGGCTGGACAAGGACGAGGTGGATCGCCGGGTACGCCAGTCCGCCCGGTTCGTGGGGCTGGAGCCTGGGGTGCTGGAGAGCTCCCCCTTCGACCTGTCCGGCGGACAGAAGCGCCGGGTGGCCATCGCCGGGGTCATTGCCATGGAGCCCCGTGTGCTGGTGCTGGACGAGCCCACGGCGGGGCTGGACCCCTCCGGCTCCGCCCGCATCCTGGACAACATCCGAACCTACCACGAGGAGAAAAACGCCTGTGTCATCCTGGTGTCCCACTCCATGGAGGAGGTGGCCCGGGAGGCCCGGCGGCTGGTGGTGATCCACAAGGGGACGATCCCCTTCTCCGGCCCCCCGGAGGAGGTCTTTGCCCACGGGGACGAGCTGGAGGCCATGGGCCTGGGCGTGCCCGCCATGACCCGGGTGTTCGCCCGCCTGCGGGCCATGGGGGTGGACGTGCCCCCGTCGGTGTACACCATCCCCCAGGCCAGGGAGGCCGTTTTGGCTGCTCTCCACCGAAGGGGGGTGCGATGAGATGGCCTTGCGCGATATCACCCTGGGCCAGTATTTCCCAGGCAAATCCCCCATCCACCGCTTAGACCCCAGGGCCAAGCTCACCGCCATGATCTGCTATATCGTGGCCCTGTTCCTGGCGAAGTGGCTGGTGACCTACGGCGTCCTGCTGGCGGTGCTGGCGGCGGTGGTGGCGGCGTCCACCGTCAAGCTGAAGGCCCTGCTGCGGGGCATGAAGCCGGTGGTGTTCATCCTGGTGTTCACCGCCGTGCTGAACATCCTCTACACCCCCGGCGAGGCCCTGGTGTCCTTCTGGATCTTCAACATCACGAGGGAGGGCATTATCCACGCAATCTTTATGGTGGTGCGCATCCTGATGCTGATCTCCTGCACCTTCCTGTTGACCTACACCACCTCCCCCCTGGAGCTCACCGACGGGCTGGAGAGCCTGCTGGGGCCGCTGAAGGTGATCCACGTCCCCGTCCACGAGCTGTCCATGATGATGTCCATCGCCCTGCGGTTTATCCCCACCCTGATCGAGGAGACGGATAAGATCATGTCCGCCCAGCGGGCCCGGGGCGCGGACTTCGACTCCGGCAACCTGATCCAGCGGGCCAAGGCCCTCATCCCCCTGCTGGTGCCGCTGTTTATCTCCGCCTTCCGGCGGGCGGACGAGCTGGCCACCGCCATGGAGTGCCGCTGCTACCACGGCGGCGAGGGCCGCACCCGGATGAAGCAGCTCCACTACCGCCCCGGCGACGTGCTGTTTATGGCGGGGGCACTGGCGCTGGCTGTCGCCATTGGTGTGCTGGGCCATTTCGGGCTGTGAGCGGCCCCTTCCCCCATGCAGCGCGCCGGGGTCGTCGCGCCCTGCAGTCTACGCCCCGTCACAGCGTGCCCCGGAAAAGGAGGTTCAGCCATGGAGGAACGCAATATCGCCCTGCGGCTGAGCTACACGGGCACCGCCTACCACGGCTGGCAGGTGCAGAAGAACGCGGTCACCGTGGCGGAGGTGCTGGAAAAGGCGCTGTCCTCCGTGGTGTGCCATCCCGTCAGGCTCACCGGGGCGGGCCGCACCGACGCCGGGGTTCATGCCCAGGTCTATGTGGCAAATTTCCGCACCACCTCCGGCATCCCGGCGGAGCGGCTGCCTTTAGCGGTGAATACCCGCCTGCCGGACGATATCTCCGTGTCCAAGGCCACGGTGGTGCCCGGCTCCTTCAACGCCATCGGCTCCTGCTTGAAAAAGGAGTACACCTATAAAATCTACAATTCCCGCATCCGGGATCCCTTCTATGTGAACCGGGTGTGGTTCTACCCCAGGCGGCTGGACGAGCGGGTGATGGCCCAGGCCGCCGCCCAGTTCGTGGGCACCCACGACTTCGCCGCCGTCAAGAACGTGGGCACCGAGACCCGCACCACCGTCCGCACCGTCCACTACTTCGAGATCGAGCGGCACGGGGACATCATCGACTGCCGGGTGTGCGCCGACGGGTTCCTCTATAATATGGTGCGGGCCATGGTGGGCACCTGCATCTACGCCGCCGAGGGCAAGCTGGATCCGGCGGAGATCCCAGCCATCCTGAGCTCCCGCAACCGCACCCTGGCGGGGCCTACGGCTCCTCCCGACGGCTTATACATGACCAACCTGTGGTATGACGAGGGCGTACTGTGAACATTTTTGAGGTCAAAACCGATCAAAAGCAGTACCTGTCCCTCCTCCTGCTGGGGGACGAACAGGAGGATATGATCGACCGCTACCTGGGCCGGGGGACGATGTACGCCCTGGAGGACGGCGGCAGCGTGAAGGCCGTCTGTGTCGTCACCGACGAGGGGGACGGCACACTGGAACTGAAAAACCTGGCGGTGGCCCCGGACTGCCAGCGCCGGGGCTATGGGCGGCGGCTGGTGGAATTCCTGTGTGACATCTACCGGGGACGGTACGCCCGCCTGCTGGCGGGCACCGGGGACAGCCCCCTCACCATCCCCTTTTACGAGGCCTGCGGCTTCCGCCGCTCCCACGTGGTGCCCAATTTTTTCACCGACCACTACGACCACCCCATCTTTGAGGGGGGCGTCCAGCTGGTGGACATGATTTACCTATCCAGGCCACTGTAACGGCGGGGGTTCTATGGACGATCAAAGTCAAAACGAAAAACAGCCCAAAACGCCCGCCTCCAAGCTGAAAGGCTTCCTGGTGCGGCTCATCGCCACCCTGGTGGTGCTGGCGGTGGGGGTGTCCCTGGTGGTGCTGGTGGCCTTCCGGGATCGGATCAACCTGGACAGCGTCAAGCGCTGGTTCCATTACCGCTCCCTCACCCGGAGCGACAGCGGCCAGGCGGAGGCCTTCCGCTACGACGGCGACCTGAACTGCACCTTCGCGGTGCTGGACGGGGATCTGCTGGTCTGCTCGGAGCACGCCATCTCCCTGTACTCCGGCAGCGGCACCCGGTACATCAACCAGCAGGTCAGCATGGAGAACCCGGTGGTGAACTCCAACGGTTCCCTGGCGGTGGTGTACGACGCGGGGGGCGGCTCCCTGTACGTGCTGGGCCAGCGCTCCCTGGTGTGGACGGCGGAGGGGCTGGAGGGCATCCTGTCCGCCCGGCTGAACAAGAACGGCCAGCTCACGGTGGTCACCCAGGCGGCGGGCTACCGGGGGAAGGTGACGGTGTATAACGCCGCCTACGACCCGGTGATGAGCGTCAACCTCACCTCCGCCTTTGTGATGGACGCCGCCCTGTCCGACGACGGGCGCACCCTGGCCACCCTCACCGTGGGCCAGCGGGACGGCGCCTTCACCACCGGGCTGGAGCTGTACGCCATGAACTACGCCAGCGGCAGCTACGAGGCGGACGTGTCCGCCTCCCTGGGGGGCGGGGTGGCCCTGGACCTGCGGCACACCGCCGGGGCGGTGTGGGCCCTCAGCGACCGTGGCCTCACCATCAGCGACCACGAGGGGAACACCATGTCCGCCGACTGGGCGGGCAAGTACCTGCGGCGGTATACCCTCAGCGGGGACGGTTTTGCCGCCGTCCTGCTGGGCAAGTACCGGGCGGGCAGCCAGGCGGAGCTGTGGATCGTGGATCAGGACGGCGCCCGCCGCACCCTGTCCCTGAACGAGCAGGTCATGTCCATCTCGGCGGCGGGGCGGTATGTGGCCGTCCTCACCGGCGACCGGCTGGACATCTACACCCAGGAGCTGGAGCTGTACAGCTCCCTCAAGGGCACCAAGGGGGCCCGGACCGTCCTGCTGATGCCGGACGGCTCCGCCATCCTGATCTCGGCGGAAAGCGCGGGGTTCTACATCCCCTGACGCTGTCCATATATCTTCTCTTTGGGGGTTCCCCGCGGGGCGCGGGAGAAGGAGGATGCTATGACATTTTTGTTTGATATTGCGATTGTGGCCCTGCTGGCCTTTTTCGCGTGGCGCGGCGCCACGAAAGGGCTGGTGCTGTCCCTGTGCGGGCTGGCGGCGGTGTTCGTGGCCTTTTTCGCCGCCCAGTTCGTGGCGGACAAGTTCGCCCCGCCGGTGGCCAACATCATCCGCCCGGTCATCGCCCAGAGCTTCCAGAAGGTGGCGCCCCACCCCGTGATCACCGACGAGGACGGGGACGGCGAGGAAGACGACGGCCCCGGCTACACCCTGGAGGAGCTGTTCGCCTCGGTGGAAGAGAACGGGCTGTTCAAGGGCTTCTCCGCCTTCCTGAAGGAGGGCGTGGAGCAGGACGCGGTGGAGGAGGAGCACTGGACCACCCCCGTGGACGCCCTGGCCAACTACTTAGCGGGGGGGATCGCCCGGTCCCTGCTGTTCGCCATCGTGTTCCTGGCGGTGCAGGCGGCCTGGTTCCTGGCCAGCCACGCCCTGGATATGGCCTTCAAGCTGCCCCTGCTGTCCGAGGTGAATTTAGCGGGGGGGCTGCTGTTCGGCCTGGTGAAGGGGGCGCTGCTGACCATCGTGCTGGTGTGGCTGGGCCAGCTTTGCGGCCTCGTCCCCGCCCAGCCGGACACGCCGGTGCTGTCGCTGTTCACGGTGGATAAGCTGTGGGAACTGCTGGCGGGCCTGCCGGAGTGAGGATCCCCTTCCGCAAAGAGGAGAAAGGCCGGGATTTTCCCTGGGGCGCGGAAAATTACCACTCTAAAATTCATGACCTGTTCATATTTATCTGATAAGGTACTGCAAAACTGCGAGTACCCCGCGAGAACCCGTTGGGTCCGAAAGGAGCGATATCATGCGGCCAACCATGTGCACCCGCTGCCAGAAGAACGTGGCGGTGGTCTTTATAACGAAAATTGAGGGCGGCGAGACCAAGAACGAGGGCCTGTGCCTGAAGTGCGCCCGGGAGCTGGGCATCAAGCCGGTGGACGATATGATGAAGAAGATGGGCATTTCCGATGAGGATCTGGAGTCCATCTCCACCGAGATGATGTCCGCCTTCGGCGGCGCGGAGGAGCCGGAGGGCCTCACCCCCGCCGGGGAGGACGGCGACAGCGCCGACGACGACGAGGAGGACGAGGGCCGCACCGCCACCTTCCCCTTCCTGAGCAAGCTGTTCGGCGGCTCGTCGGACAGCGGCCCCGACCGGGACCCCGTCCAGCGGGGGGGCGCCGCCAAGGAGGACAAGACCGCCAAAAACGACCGGAACCAGTCCGCCAAGCGGAAGTTCCTGGAGAACTACTGCATCTCCCTGTCCCGGAAGGCCCAGGAGGGCGGGCTGGACCGGATCGTGGGCCGCTCCAACGAGATCGAGCGCACCATCCAGATTTTGAACCGGCGGCAGAAAAACAACCCCTGCCTCATCGGGGATCCCGGCGTGGGCAAGACCGCCATCGCCGAGGGGCTGGCCCAGCGCATCTGCGACCGGGAGGTGCCCTACAAGCTGCTGGACAAGGAGGTCTATCTGCTGGACCTCACCGCCCTGGTGGCGGGCACCCAGTTCCGGGGCCAGTTCGAGAGCCGCATGAAGGGCCTCATCGACGAGGTGAAGAAGCTGGGGAACATCATCCTGGTCATCGACGAGGTCCACTCCATCGTGGGCGCGGGGGACGCGGAGGGCTCCATGAACGCCGCCAACATCCTCAAGCCCGCCCTGAGCCGGGGGGAGATCCAGGTCATCGGCGCCACCACCCTGACGGAGTACCGCAAGTACATCGAGAAGGACTCCGCCCTGGAGCGCCGGTTCCAGCCCGTGGTGGTGGAGGAGCCCTCCATTGAGGACTCCGTGGAGATTCTGAAGGGCATCGCCCCCTACTACGAGTCCTTCCACCACGTGACCATCAGCCCGGACATCTGCCGGCAGGCCGTCACCATGAGCGAGCGGTACATCACCGACCGCTACCTGCCTGACAAGGCCATCGACCTCATCGACGAGGCGTCCTCCGACGTGAACCTCCACAACAAGGAGCTGGCCCGGATGGCGGAGATCGACAAGGAGCTGGCGGACTACGCCAAGGAGATGGAGGTGGTTCTCGCCTCCACCGGGGCCCAGAACGACCCCAGGCTCCAGGAGCTCCAGAAGCAGGAGCAGCGCCTTAAGCGCCAGCGGGAGACCCTGGAGACCGCCGTGAGCCGGGACGATGCCGAGGCCCCCAACCGGGAGGATCCCGCCTTCCAGGAGCGGCAGGAAAACCGGAAAAAGCAGATCGCGGAGCTCACCGGCAAGCTGGCCGTTGTCACCGCCGACAAGGAGGCGGTGCAGTCCGCCGCCAACGAGAAGGCCTACCAGCGCTTGGCCGAGCTGAAAAGCCGCCAGGCCCAGCTCACCGGCGAGCGGGAGACGCTGGCCGCCAAGGGGGATCCCCCGCTGACCGCCGCCCATCTGGCCAAGGTCATCGAGCTGTGGACAAAGATCCCCGCCACCTCCATCCAGGAGCAGGAGTTTGAGCGGCTGGCCAAGCTGGACCAGCGCCTCAAGGAGCATATCGTGGGCCAGGACGACGCGGTGAACGCCGTGTCCAACGCCATCCGCCGGGGGCGGGTGGGCATCGCCGCCAAGCACAAGCCGGTGAGCTTTATCTTCGTGGGCTCCACCGGCGTGGGCAAGACGGAGCTGGTGAAGCGGCTGGCCGCAGATTTGTTCTCCTCGCCGGAATCCCTGATCCGGCTGGACATGAGCGAGTTTATGGAAAAGCACTCCGTGTCCCGGATCATCGGCTCCCCGCCGGGGTACGTGGGCTATGACGACGCGGGCCAGCTCACCGAGAAGATCCGCCGCAAGCCCTACTGCGTGGTGCTGTTCGACGAGATCGAGAAGGCCCACCCCGACGTGCTGAACGTGCTGCTGCAAATCCTGGACGACGGGCACATCTCCGACGCCCACGGCAAGGTGGTCAATTTTGAGAACACCGTCATCGTCATGACCTCCAACGCGGGCAGCGACGTGAAGGGCGGCTCCCTGGGTTTCGACCGCTCCGCCAACCAGCTGGGCAGGGAGAAGGCCATGAAGGGGCTGGAAAGCTTCCTGCGGCCCGAGTTCATCAACCGGGTGGACGAGATCGTCTACTTCAACCAG
>CASTQR010000059.1 GCA_949451265.1 uncultured Eubacteriales bacterium
CGGGCCTCCTTCAGGCGGTTTTTCAGGATCAGGCCGTCGTCCATCAGGCCATCCCCAGCAGGTCGCGCAGATATAGCGCGAAAAAGAACAGGCAGAACCCCAGGTAGAGCAGGCCCAGCAGCAGCTCGTGGCGGCGGCGCAGCTTAACGAACTTCACCAGCATCCCGGCGGATATCATGCCGAACATCACCGTCCACACGGCGGGCTCCGTGCCCTTCTCCGAGAGGAGTCCCCGCAGGACGCTGAGGACGCCGCACACCATGACGCCCACAGCGATGGCGATGGCGTTGGCCCGGTTCAGCACCTCCGCCTCCACGAAGTCCCGGTCCTTGTTCTCCTCCCGGCTCTTTTTCAGGATTTCGTCTTTGTCCATTCAAAACACCCCCAGCGTAAGATGCAGGTAGAACCACAAAAAGCCCAGGAACAGCCCCACGCCCGCCAGGGCCAGAACCAGATCCGATTTTTTGCGCAGCTTTGCGAACCGCACAATATAAACGGTGGCCATAATGGCCCAGTCCACCGCCCAAACGCCGAAATCCGCCGTGCCCAGCACCTGGCGGTGGAGCGCGGTCAGCAGGACGCAGACGATAATGCCCACGGTGAGGGCGGTGTCGTTGGCCTTCTGGAAGGCGGCCTGTTCCACCGGGTCTTTGTATTGGTTCTCCCTGCGGCTTTTCGCCAGAATTTCATTTTTGTCCATCTTTCGGTTCCTCCAAGTCCGTATTGCCAAGTTTACTTGGTATCGTCATCATAGCACCGCCAAGTAAACTTGTCAAGAGGTTTCGCCAAGTTTTCTTTGCAAATTCCCCCGCCGGGGAAAACGGTTGCGCCCCCTCCCCCCCTTGTGGTATGATAATAAAATCAGAAGGGAACCCTATCCAAGCCAAAGGAGGCAGCCTATGGAAGCCCAGAAAACCGCCGCCCACCGCTGCCACGTGGGGATGCGCATCGTCAAGACCGTCACCGCCGTGTTCCTCTGCGGCCTGCTGGCCTGGGCCAGGAACGCCTCCGGCTTCTATTCCATGATCGCCGCCGTGGTGTGCGTGCAGAACTCGGCGGGCAAGACCATCGAGTCCTCTGTCAACCGCATGGTGGGCACCCTCATCGGCGGCGCGGCGGGGGTGCTGATGGTGTACGCCATGGACACGGCGGGGATCCTGTATATTGAGCTGGCCCGGTACGCCCTGTCCGCCCTGCTGCTGATCCCCATCATCCAGCTGTGCCTCGCCGTAAAAAAACCGGGCAGCGCCGCCATGGCCTGTATCGTATTCCTGTGCGTCACCGTCAACCACAGCGTGGACGACACCCCGGTGATCTACTCCATCAAGCGCCTGTTTGAGACGCTGGTGGGGGTGGCGCTGGCCTGCGGGGTGGACATCCTCCTGCCCTACCGCACGCCGCCGGAGGCCCCGGCCCAGGAGACGGCCCCAAGCGCCCCGGCCCCGGAACAGCCCGATCCCGGCCCGGCCTCCGACGCACCCGCCGTGGAATCCGCCCCCGCCCCGGACGGGGACGCCGGGGAGGAGAAGCCGTGACCTACCAGGACATCCGCCCCGCCGTGTTCCTGTCCCGCCCCAACCGCTTCATCGCCCAGGTGGAGCTGGACGGGGCGGTGGAGACGGTTCACGTGAAGAACACGGGCCGCTGCCGGGAGCTGCTGGTTCCCGGCTGTACCGTCTACCTGGAGGGCAGCGCCAACCCGGCCCGCAGGACGAAATTCGATTTAGTGGCGGTGGAGAAGGCCCGCCCCGGCCAGCCGCCCCTGCTGATCAATATGGACGCCCAGGCCCCCAACCGGGTCTTTGGGGAGTGGATGGCGGCGGGGCGCGGCGCGGCGCTGGGCCTGCCCCGGCCTGCTTTGCTCCGCCCGGAGACCACTTGGGGGAAATCCCGCTTCGACTTCTACTGGGAGTTATCGGATGATGGCGCTATAGGGCCCCCGCACCAGCCAAGCGAAGCGGTCGGGACTTTGCCCCGACGGGGCTTTGTCGAAGTCAAGGGCTGCACCCTGGAGCAGGACGGCCTCGCCCTGTTCCCCGACGCCCCCACCGAGCGGGGCGTGAAGCACCTGCGGGAGCTCATTGCCTGCCGTCAGGCGGGCTACGAGGCGGCGGTGTGCTTCGTGATCCAGATGGCGGGCATGGAAGCCTTCTCCCCCAACGACGCCACCCACCCGGAGTTCGGCGCGGCCCTCCGGGAGGCGGAGCGGGCGGGCGTGTCCGTGCTGGCGGCGGAGTGCGCCGTGACGGCGGACAGCCTCACCATGACGAAGCCCGTCCCCGTGGTGCTGTGACCGTTGATTTTCCCGCGCCGGAGTGGTAAAATATGTCCCGCGAAAACGAAGGGGGTGGGATCGTGACCCAGGAGGAACTTGACAGGCTGCTCTCACGGGCCATCGCCCAGGCCCGGGCGCTGAAGATACCCGTGTCCGGCCATATCTGCCCCCAGGTGCGGCTGAACCGCAGGGCCCGTACCCGGTTCGGCTGCTGCGTCCGCCGGGAGGGGCGGTACACCATCGAGCTGTCCGCCCAGCTGGCCCGGGAGGGGACGGAGGGGGCGGTGATGCAGGTGCTGTGCCACGAGGTGCTCCACACCTGTTACGGCTGCTCCAACCACGGCCCCCGGTGGCGGGGGTACGCCCAGCGGATGAACGCCGCCTACGGCTATGACATCCGGCGCACCGACAACTACGACGCCCTGGGCATTGAGGACGACCGCCCGGTGCGGTACTACGTGGTGTGCCAGAACTGCGGGCGGCGGATCCCCCGGATGAAGCGCTCCCCCCTGGTGGACCACCCCGGTCGCTACCGCTGCGCCTGCGGCGGCGCCCTGCGGGTGGAGCCCGTCCCGCCCATTGCAGGCGTATCCGAACGAGAAAGGTGACGAGAGAACATGAACCGAAGCGCCGGAATTTTGATGCCCATCTTCTCCCTGCCCTCCCCCCACGGGATCGGGACGCTGGGACAGGCCGCCCGGGACTTCCTGGGCTTCCTCCAGGCCGGGGGACAGAGCTGGTGGCAGCTCCTGCCCGTGGGCCCCACCAGCTACGGGGACTCCCCCTACCAGTCCTTCTCCTCCTTCGCGGGGAACCCCTATTTTATCGACCTGGACGACCTGGCGGCGGACGGCCTTTTGGAGCGTTCGGAGTACGAGAGCATAGACTGGGGAAGCCCGGAGCGGGTGGACTACGCCCTGCTGTACGAGAAGCGTTACCCGGTGCTGCGCAAGGCGGTACGCCGCCTGCTGTCCGCGCCCCCGGCGGACTGCGCCGCCTTTTTGGCGGACAACGGGGACTGGCTGGAGGACTACGCCCTGTTCATGGCCCTCAAGGACGAGAAGGTTGGCGTGTCCTGGGATCACTGGCCCGAGGGGGAGCGGCTGCGCAAGCCCGGCGCCCTGTCCGCCGCCCGGGAGCGGCTGGCTGGGGAGCTGGACTTCTGGCGGGGGGTGCAGTACCTGTTCTTCCGCCAGTGGGACGCGCTGAAGGCCCTGGCCCGGGAGAAGGGGATCTCCATCATCGGGGATCTGCCCATCTACGCCGCCCGGGACAGCGCCGATATGTGGGCCGACCCCAGGCAGTTCCAGACCGATGAAAACCTGAACCCCACCGAGGTGGCGGGCTGCCCGCCGGACGCCTTCACCGCCGACGGCCAGCTCTGGGGCAACCCCCTCTTTGACTGGGAGGGGATGCGGGAGGACGGCTACCGCTGGTGGCTGCGCCGGATCGGCTTCCAGTTCCGGCTGTTCGATATGCTGCGCATCGATCACTTCCGGGGCTTCGACGAGTACTACGCCATCCCTTTCGGCGACAAGACCGCCCGGAACGGACGGTGGAGGCCGGGGCCGGGGCTGGACTTCTTCAAGGCCGTCAACAGGGAGCTGGGCAGGCGGCCCATCATCGCGGAGGATCTGGGCTTCCTCACCCCCACGGTGCGGAAGCTCCTCCGGGACACGGGCTACCCCGGCATGAAGGTGCTGGAGTTCGCCTTCGACCCCAAGGGCTCGGACAGCGAGTACCTGCCCCACAACTACCAGCGCAACTGCGTGGTATACGCCGGCACCCACGACAACGAGACCATCGAGGGCTGGCTGTCCACCGCCCCCGCCGGGACCCGGCGCTATGCCAAGGGCTATTTCCAGCTCTCCAGACGGGAGGGCTTCGCCTGGGGCGTCATGCGGGGGGCCTGGGCCAGCGTGGCGGATCTGGCGGTGATGCAGATGCAGGATCTGCTGTCCATCGGGGCGGAGGGCCGGATCAATGTCCCCTCCACCCTGGGCGGCAACTGGCAGTGGCGGATGCTGCCCGGACAGGCGGACGGGGCGCTGGCGGAGCGCCTGCGGCAGTCCATGGCCCTGTACCACCGCCTGCCGGCGCCCCCAAAAAAGCCGGGGCGGGCCCCGAAAAAGCCCCGCAAGGGCTGAATTTGTTCATTTTGACCGTTGACGGGGCCGGGGAAGCGGGTTATACTTTCCGCGGAAATCATACAGCGGCCGAGCCGCCGCGAGCAGCGCGGACAGCCCTAAATGGGGCCCCCGCAAAGCCGCCCTTTGGCTTTGCGGGGAGAGGAGAAGCAAGGAAGCGAGCGCGGTTTTCGCCGAAGGCGGAAACGGAGCGGAGAGGGCTTTGCTTCGACGAAAGCCGCGCGCCGCGAGCAGGCGAGGCGTGAGTACAACGCGCCATTGGGCGCATTTGGATTGTTTGGAAAGGAGATCGTTGTTTCATGGACGTTCAAACCCGCCTGCGCGAGATCACCCGGGCCAAGTACGGCCTGGAGCTGTCCCAGTGTGACGACGGCCAGCTCTACCACGCCCTGCTCCAGCTCACCCAGGAGCTGTCCAACCCCCGCCCCGCCCCCCAGGGGGCGCGGAAGCTGTACTACTTCTCCGCCGAGTTCCTGATCGGCAAGCTGCTGAGCAATAACCTGCTGGCCCTGGGGGCCTGCGGCGAGGTGAACGCCGCCCTGGCGGACTGCGGCAAGTCCCTGTCCGCCATTGAGGACGCGGAACCGGAGCCCTCCCTGGGCAACGGCGGGCTGGGCCGTCTGGCGGCCTGCTTCCTGGACTCCATCGCCGCCCTGGGCCTGCCGGGGGACGGGGTGGGGCTGAACTACCATTACGGCCTGTTCAAGCAGGAGTTCCACAAGAGCCGCCAGTACGAGCAGCCCAACCCCTGGATCGAGGACGAGAGCTGGCTCATCCCCACCGGGGTGGAGTTTGAGGTGCCCTTCGGCTTCGGGCCGGTGAAGGCCAAGCTGTTCGATATCGCCGTCCCCGGCGCCAACACGGGCATCGCCAACCGCCTCCACCTGTTCGACGTGGAGAGCCCCGCCGCCGCCCCCGCCGACGGCATCGACTTCGATAAGGCCGACCTGCCCGCCCGCCTGACCTCCTTCCTCTACCCCGACGACAGCGACGAGGCGGGGCGGCTCCTCCGGGTGTACCAGCAGTATTTTATGGTGTCCGCCGGGGCCCAGCTCATCCTGAAGGAGCTGGAGGAGCGGGGCTTTGCCCCCGATACCCTGTCCGACCACGTGGCGGTGCAGATCAACGACACCCACCCCTCCATGGTGATTCCGGAGCTGGTGCGGCTGCTGACCGCCCGGGGCCTGTCCATGGACGCGGCGGTGGAGCAGGTGTCCAAGACCTGCGCCTACACCAACCACACCATCCTGGCGGAGGCCCTGGAGAAGTGGCCCCTGGCCTTCATCGAGAAGGTGGCCCCCCAGCTGGTGCCCATACTCCGGGAGCTGGACAAGCGGGCCAAGGCCGCCCATCCCGACCCCAGGACCGCCATCCTCCAGACCGTCACCCAAAAGGACAAGGACGGCAGGGAGACCTCCCAGGAGATCGTCCACATGGCCCACCTGGACATCCACTACGGCTTCTCGGTGAACGGCGTGGCGGCCCTCCACACGGAGATTCTGAAAAGCTCCGAGCTGCGCCACTTCTACGATATCTACCCCGCTAAGTTCAACAACAAGACCAACGGCGTCACCCTGCGGCGCTGGCTGGAGGTGTGCAATCCCCAGCTGGCCGCCCTGCTGGACCAGTGCGTGGGCAGGGAGTGGCGCACGGATCCCACCCGGCTCAACAGGCTGATGGACTTTTACAACGACAGCGCGGTGCTGGAGAAGCTGCTGGATATCAAGGCCGCCAACAAGCGGCGGGCCTCCGACCTGTTCACGCGGGATCAGTACGGCATCCGGCTGGACCCGGAGGCGGTGTTTGACATCCAGGTGAAGCGCCTCCACGAGTACAAGCGCCAGCAGATGAACGCCCTGTACGTGATCCACAAGTACCTGGAGATCAAGGCCGGGAAGCTGCCGGAGCGGCCCGTCACCGTGATCTTCGGGGCGAAAGCCGCCCCCGCCTACGTGATGGCCAAGCACATCATCCACCTGATCCTGTGCCTGCGGCGGCTCATCGAGAACGACCCCCAGGTGCGGCCCTGGCTCCACGTGGCCATGGTGGAGAACTACAACGTCACCTGGGCGGAGCGGCTCATCCCCGCCTGCGACATCTCCGAGCAGATCTCCCTGGCGTCCAAGGAGGCCAGCGGCACCGGGAACATGAAGTTCATGGCCAACGGCGCGGTGACCCTGGGCACCCTGGACGGGGCCAACGTGGAGATCGCCGAGCTGGTGGGCCCGGACAATATCTACACCTTCGGCGCGGGCAGCAATTACGTGATTGAGCTCTACGACCAGAAGGCCAGGGACGAGAAGAAGGGCTACCAGTCCAAGGTCTGCTACGAGCGCCCCGCGGTGAAGCCCCTGGTGGACTTCCTGCTGGACCCGGCCCTGACGGCGCTGGGGGACGAGGCGGCGCTGAAGGCCCTGTGGACGGATCTGACCACCAAGGACTGGTTCATGGCCCTGCTGGACGTGGAGGCGTATATCGCCGCCCGCGACCGGGCCATCCACGACTACGGCGACCGGACGGCCTGGGCCCGGAAGATGCTGGTGAACACCGCCCGGAGCGGGTACTTCTCCAGCGACCGCACCATCGCGGAGTATAACCGGGATATCTGGCACCTGGGGTAAAAAGCACGGCCCCCGCTCTTACGAGCGGGGGCCGTTTTCAGCTCCCTTTTAATTGGACGGCAGAATCGCCGCGATGGCGCCGGCGAAATTGCTGATGGGCATGGTTTGCAGCACCACACGCCCCGGCCCGGTGACCACGGTGTTGAACAGCCCCTCGCCGCCGAACAGCACATTCTTGACCCCCTTCACCGACTTTACGTCCACGGTGCAGGTGGCGTCGATCATGGCCAGGTTGCCGGTGTCAATGACGATCTGCTGGCCCGCCGCCAGCTCGTACTCCACGGCGGAGCCGTCGATCTCCAAAAAGGCGGTGCCGTGGCCGGACAGCTTCTGGAGGATGAAGCCCTCCCCGCCGAAGAAGCCGGACATCCCCTTCTTCTGGAAGAACACGGACAGCTCCACCCCCTGCTCGGAGGCCAGGAAGCCGGACTTCTGCACCACGATGGGCTTATCCGGGGTGATCTCCACCGCCCGGATGGATCCGGGGAAGCTGGACGCGAAGGCGATCATGCCGGGGCCGCCTTTGGCGGTGTACGTATTCTGGAACATGGACTCGCCGGAGAACATCCGGCCGAAGGCCTTGCCGATGCCGCCGGCGCTGGTCTGCATCTCCATGTTGGGGGACATCCACACCATGGAGCCCTTCTCGGTGATCATGGACTCGCCCGACTCCACATCGCAGATGACCACGGGCATGGGCTCGCCGGTAATGTTATAGCGCATAAGTATTCCTCCTTCTCGTACTGGGACCGCGGCCCCGTTCGGGTAGAGTATACACCCAACGGGGCCGCGGCGCAATGTAAAATTTGCGAAAATTCAGCCCAAATTCCGCAGGCAGTCCGCCAGGGGCTGGAGGTACTTGGGGTCGGAGATGTCGTAGGATTTGCCGATGGCGTTTTGAAACGCCTCGTCCTCCGGGGTTTTGGCCTTCTTCCGGGTCATGGCCCAGGCCGCGAACTTCATCATGGCCCGATCCACACCCCCCATCTTCTCATAGCACAGCCCCGCCTGGAGGTAAAAGTGGGGGACGGCCTCCCGTTCCCCGGGGGTCAGGTTCTGCCCCCACACCTGGCGGAGCTGTTCCTCCGCCCCGTTGGGCATGGCCCCGGTGGCGAATACCGCCAGCTTTTTCGCACCCCGCTTCGCCAGCAGCTTCCGGGCCTTCTTCCAGCCGTCCAGCATCCCGGCGTGGAGGCGGCTGCCGAACACCACGGCGTCATACCCGGACAGGTCAGCGGGGGCGCGGGACAGGGGCAGGGCGGTACAGCCCAGCTCCAGGGCCAGCAGCTCGGCGTATTGCTTCGTGAAGCCGGTTTTGCTGTTGTAAAGGATGATGACGTTATTCTTCATCAGCGGGTTCCCCCTCAATATGTCCAGGGTGTCCTCAACCCTTCAAACTTTCAGCCCAGGCGGAATACCGCGCCACCTTGTCATCGCAGTCCGCCC
>CASTQR010000060.1 GCA_949451265.1 uncultured Eubacteriales bacterium
CTCGGGGGCGGCGTCGGGGAATTTCACGTAGACGCCGTTCACCATCACGCCGATCTGGCCGGGCACGCCGCCCAGGGCGGTTTTGATCTCATCCACGTACGCCTGCTCCACTGTGTACCAGTCGAAGTCCCCGTCCAGGATGCCGCTGATGGGGATGATATCCTCCGGGGCGGCGTCCGGGGCCGGGGCCGCCAGGGCCGGGGCCGCCAGGGTCAGGGCCAGCACCAGGGCCAGCAGGGATGCCAACAGTTTTTTCATTTTGGGTTCCTCCTTTTCTAAGTTGGGTGGGTGCTTATTGTTACGCCGTCTCCACGGCGCGGGGAACGGTAAGCCTTCCCCCCTGGAAGGGGGCGGTGTGCTGGTGGCACACGTCACCGCACGACCGAGCCGAAGGCGAGACAGGCGGCACGGCGAAGCCGTGACGGATGAGGGTGCGGCGAGGTCAGGAGATATCCGCCAGCTCCAGGTACTGGTAGCCCGTCTCCGCGATGTGGTCCTTCCGGCCCTGGAGGTCATTGCCCAGGAACATCTCGAACACCTGGGCGGTGCGCTCCACGTCCTCCGGCATCACCTTGATGAGCCTTCTGGTGTCCGGGGACATGGTGGTCAGCCACATCATGTCCGGCTCGTTCTCGCCTAAACCCTTGGAGCGCTGCACATCGAACTTCTTCCCCGCCAGGGAGGCCGCGATGTCGTTGCGCTCCTTGTCGGAGTAGGCGAACCAGGTTTTCTCCTTGCAGGTGATCTCGTACAGGGGGGACTCGGCGATATAGACGTACCCCTCCTGGATCAGGGTGGGGGTGAGGCGGTACAGCATGGCCAGCAGGAGGGTGCGGATCTGGAAGCCGTCCTCGTCGCCATCGGTGCAGATGACGATCTTGTTCCAGCGCAGGTTGTTCAGGTCAAAGGCGTTCAGGTCCTTGTTGTTCTTGGACTGGACCTCCACCCCGCAGCCGATGACCTTCATCAGGTCGGTGATGATCTCGCTCTTGAAAATGCGGGGGTAATCTGCTTTCAGGCAGTTGAGGATTTTGCCCCGGATAGGCATGATGCCTTGGAACTCCGCGTCCCGGCCCAGCTTCACGCTGCCCAGGGCGGAGTCGCCCTCCACGATGTAGAGCTCCCGGCGGTCCACGTCCTTTGTGCGGCAGTCCACGAACTTCTGCACCCGGTTGGAGATGTCCACCGAGCCGGACAGCTTCTTCTTGATGCCCAGGCGGGTCTTTTCCGCCGTCTCCCGGGAGCGCTTGTTCACCAGCACCTGGCCGGCGATCTTCTCCGCGTCCATGGGGTTCTCGATGAAGTAGACCTCCAGCTGGGAGCGCAAAAACTCCGTCATGGCCTCCTGGACGAAGCGGTTGGTGATGGATTTTTTCGTCTGGTTCTCGTAGCTGGTCTGGGTGGAGAAGTTGCTGGACACCAGCACCAGGGCGTCCTGGATGTCGTTGAAGGTGATCTTGGCCTCGTTCTTCTGGTACTTGCCGTTCTGCTTCAGCCAGCCGTCGATGGCGGACACGAAGGCCAGCCGCATGGCCCTTTCCGGCGAGCCGCCGTGCTCCAGCCAGGAGGAGTTGTGGTAGTGCTCCACCTTCTGCACCCGGTTGGAGAAGCAGAAGGAGACGGACAGCTTCACCTTGTAGTCGGACTTGTCGTCCCGGTCCTTGCCCTTCCGCTCCGCCTGCCAGAACACCGGGGCGGTGAGGGGGTCGTCCCCCGCCAGCTCGGTGACGTAGTCCAGCAGGCCGTTGTCATAGCGGAAGTCGGTGGTCTCGAACCTGCCGCCCGTTTGATTGCGGAAGCGGAAGGTCACCCCGGCGTTCACCACCGCCTGCCGCTTCATCACGTCGGTGTAGTAGTCCAGCGGTATGTCGATATCGGTGAACACGTCCAGGTCGGGCTTCCAGCGGAATTTGGAGCCGGTTTTCTTCCGGTCGGCGGGCTCCTTCCCCATCTCGCCCACGATCTCGCCCTTCTCGAAGTGGAGGGTGTACTTGAAGCCGTCCCGGTAGATCACGGCGTCGAAGTACTCGCTGGCGTACTGGGTGGCGCAGGAGCCCAGGCCGTTGAGCCCCAGGGAGTACTCGTAATTATCCCCGGCCCCGTCCTTGTACTTGCCGCCGGCGTACAGCTCGCAGAACACCAGCTCCCAGTTGTAGCGGCCCTCCGCCTCGTTCCAGTCCACCGGGCAGCCCCGGCCGAAGTCCTCCACCTCGATGGACTTGTCCTCGTACCGGGTGACGGTGATCAGGTCGCCGTGGCCCTCCCTGGCCTCGTCGATGGCGTTGGAGAGGATTTCAAAGACGGCGTGTTCACAGCCCTCCAGCCCGTCGGAGCCGAAGATGACGCCGGGGCGCTTGCGCACCCGGTCGGCCCCCTTGAGGGCGGAGATGGAGTCGTTGCCGTACTGCTGTTTTGGTGTGGATTTTGCCATGTCTGCACCTGCCTAAACCGTATTGTGGACGCGCCCTGGGGGAAACGGGGGGAAGAAGGTCGAAGGGGGCGCGTGGAATCCCTAACAATATAGTATACCGCAAAAGGGCGGGGGCAGTCAAGAGCCGGGGCCTTGACAAACGGCACGCCCCGGCGCCGGGGCGCGAAAAACCGCCCGGCTTGGCAGGGGCGGCCCCTTGCCAAACCGGGCGGGCTTCATTCAGCGCCCGCAGTGGAGGTTCCGCCACTCCCCGGCGGACACCCCCTCCAATTTTTTGAACACCCGGGAGAAATGGGCGGTGTCCTCCGCCTCCCCTTTTGTGTCATTCCAAATTCCGGCTGTCCAGGCCCAGGAACCGCTCCATCCGGGCGGCGATCTCCCCGGCCCGCTCCGCCGTGTCCATCTCGCAGAACACCCGCAGCAGGGGCTCCGTGCCGGAGAACCGGGCCAGCACCCAGCCGCCCCCCTGGAAATAGACCTTGCAGCCGTCGGCGTAGCTCACCCTGTCCACTTCAAGGCCGAAGTCCGGGAGGAGCTTGTCCTCCATCAGCAGCTTGTTGATCCGGGCCTTCTCCTCCTGGGAGAAGCGGAAGCCCCGCTCCGCCATCTCGTAGGAGCCGTACCGGGCGGCGATCTGGGCGTACAGGGCGGACAGGGGCTGGCCCGTCACGGCCATCATCTCCACCAGCAGGGCGGCGGCGTAGATGCCGTCCTTGCCCTGGATGTGGCCCCGCACGGTGAGCCCGCCGGAGCTCTCCCCGCCGATGACCGCCCCGGTCTCCAGCATCTTGCCGGACACGTGCTTGAAGCCCACCGGCACCTCGTAGCAGGTCTCGCCAAACTCGTTGGCGATGGCGTCCAGCAGGTGGGTGGTGGCGATGTTGCGCACCGCCGCCCCGTGCCAGCCCTTGTGCCGCAGCAGGTAGTCGTACAGCAGCACTAAAATTTTGTTGGGGTGGAGGAACTCCCCCTGGTCGTCGATGACGCCTAAGCGGTCGGCGTCCCCGTCGGTGGCGATGCCGATGTCACAGCCGTTTTCCAGCACGAAGGACTGTAGGCCGATGAGCGTCTTGCTGTTGGGGGCGGGAAGGCGGCCTCCGAACAGGGCGTCCCGCCGCTCGTGGATCACGTCCACGTCACACCGGGCGGTGATGAGGATGGTGCTCAGGGCGGTCTTGGACACGCCGAACATGGGGTCCAGCACCACCTTCAGCCCACGGGAGCGGATGGCGTCCATGTTCACCGCCCGGATGATGGAGTCGATATAGGGGTTCATGGGGTCGATGAGCTCGATCCGCCCGGAGCGCAGGCCCTCCTCGTAGGGCACCGCCGGGATGTCCCCCTCCGGCAGGGCGGCGATGTACTCCTCAATGCTGCCGGTGACCGTCTCGTCCGCGTCCCTCCCCCCCTGGGTGAACACCTTCACCCCGTTGTAGAGGGCGGGGTTGTGGCTGGCGGTCACCGCCATGCCGTAGGACAGCTCGTAGTATTTGACCGCGAACATGATCAGGGGGGTGGGGGCCTCCCGCTCCACCACCAGGCAGCGCACCCCCGCCCCGGCCATCACCTCGGCGGCCCAGTGGGCGGCCTCTTTGGACAGGAAGCGCCGGTCGTAGCCGATGAGGAAGCCCCGGTGGGCCGCGCCCTCGTCCTGCATCTTCCGGGCCAGGGCATAGGTCAGCCGCTGGACGTTGGCCTTGGTGAAGCCGTCCCCGATGATGGCCCGCCAGCCGCCGGTTCCAAATTTTATACTCATGAATGATGCCTCCTCTGCGGGGCGCGACGACCTCGGCGCGCCGTTGACGATAGAATGGATCGCGGCGGGCCGGGTCGTCCCGCCCTGCACGATCAACCCATGGTGACGATCACCTCATGGACGCTGCCCGGCGCCTGGGCCGGGATCAGGCCGTCCACCGCCTGTCCGTCACAGGTGATGCAGGCCACGCCCTTTTCCACCCCGTCGGGGTTCTTGACGGTGATCCGGTATTCCGCCCCCCGCCAGACCCGGGTGATCTGGAACTCGCCCCAGTCCGCCGGGACGCAGGGGTCGATGAGCAGTCCCCCGAACTGGGGCCGCACACCCAGGATGTACCGGGTGGCGGCGAAGTAGCTCCACCCGCCGGAGCCGGTCATGAAGGGGTGCCGGGCCCGGCCAAAGGCGGAGTGGTCGGGGCCCATGACAAACTGGCAGTAGGAATAGGGCTCGCTCTGCCGCGCCTCTATTTTATCATTTTGGGCGGCGGGGCACAAGGCCCTGTAGAATTTCATGGCCCGGTTTCCCCGGCCCAGCAGGGCCTCGGCGCACCACGCCCAGGGGTTGGGGTGGGAGAAGATGGAGCCGTTTTCCTTGATGCCGGGGTAGACACGGGTGATGAAGCCGATGGCGGCGTCGGGTTTGGTGTAAGAGAGGGCGTTGAGGCGGAGGCCGAAGTCCGTGTACAGATACTCGTCCACCGCGTCCATGGCCTTGACGGCCCGCTCGCCGGACGCCGCGCCGGACAGCACCGCCCAGACATTGCTCTCCAAATGCACCCGGCCCTCGGTGTCGGTATGGGTGCCGATCTTCCGCCCGTCGGCGGTGATACCCCGGAGATACCAGTCCCCGTCCCACAGCTCCCGCTGGCAGGTTTCGACAACGGACTGCCGCAGGGCCTCATAGCGGGCGGCGTCCCCCTCCTGGCCCAGGGCCCGGGCCGCGTCCACGAAATGGCCCAGCGCCCACACGTGGAGGAAGGACACCATGGCGCTCTCCCCGCCGCCTAAGTTCAGGCAGTCGTTCCAGTCCGCCCGGAGGCCCTTGCAGATGCCGTGGGCCCCCACCTGCTGGGCGGAGAAGTCCAGGATCTCTTTCAGGTGTTCGTACACCGTCCCCTCCCCGCCGTCGGCGTAGCCCACGGTTTCGTCAAAGAGGGACAGCTCCCCCGTCTCCCGGGCGTACTCCACCACCGCCGCCACCAGCCACAGGGCGTCGTCGGCGCAGGCGTCGGCCAGGCTGTGGACGATGGTGTCCTTGTCCGGGGCGGGGATGACGGTGGGGGACTTGAAGGCGGGTTTGTCCGGCTGGGGGCCGAACCAGGCTGGGTCGAACAGGTGGAGGCCATAGCCCATGGAGGTGAGCCCCTGCATAAGCTGCATGATTCGTTTCTTGCAGCCAGCAGGGTTGGAGTGGGGGATGGTCATGGCGTCCTGGGCGGTGTCCCGGTAGCCCAGCCCGGTGCGGCCCCCAACCTCGATGAAGGAGGCGAACCGGGAGAACATCACGTTGATCTCGCTCTGGTACAGCGTCCAGGTGTTCAGCATCACGTCCATGTCCGGGTCGGGGGTGGCGATCTGGAGCTTGGACAGCTTTTCGTCCCAGAAGTCCGCCAGATCCGCCAGGGCGGCGTCCACCGCGGCGGGGTGGCGGTACTTCTCCCGGATCCGCCGCCCCTCGTCCACGCCGCCCTCCCCCAGCATCCAGGTGAGGCGGGTTTGTTCGCCAGGGGCCAGGGTGAGCCGCTTTTGCAGGACGGCGCAGTGGTTGTTCCCCTTCTCGAAGGAGGAGAAGCATTCCCCCCGCTCCACTGCCAGGGGGTTGGTCTCGGTGCGGTAGGGGCCGATAAAGCTGTCCCGGAGGCAGTCGAAGCCGTCGGGCTCGAAGGAGGCGGCCATGAACTGGTGGGCCCCCTCGTAGAACAGCTCGTAGTCAATGATGCCGTCCTCGTACCGGCTTCCGGCGCAGTACAGGGACATCTGGAAGTTCTGGTTGTCGATGGGGATCTGGTGGAAGGCGAACTCGGCGTAGGAGTAGACGCTCAGCGAGCGGGCGCGGCCCGACGCGTTCTCCAGGGCCAGATTCCACAGCTCCACGTTCTCCCCCCTTGGAATGAACAGGGTTTGGGCGGCGCGGATGCCGTGGCCCGCGCACTCGTAGACGGAATAGCTCAGGCCGTGGCGGCAGCGGTAGTCCGCTAACTCCCCGCCGCAGGGCTGCCAGGACACCGACCAGCATTCCCCCGTCTCGTCATCCCGGAGATAAAGGTAGTGCCCCAGCCGGTCCATGGGCACCCCGTTGGGGCGGAAGCGGGTGATCCGGTGGTGCTCCGGGCTTTTGTAAAAGAGGTAGCCCCCGGCGGTGTGGTTGACTACGGCGGCCAGCTCCTCCACCCCCAGGTAGTTGGTCCAGGACACGGGCACGTCCACCCGGTCGATGACGTATTCCCGCTTTTCCAGGTCAAAGTGTCCATACTGCATAGCCCACGCCTCCTATCTGATTGTCATGATTTTACAACAGGGGGGCGGCGGAGATCCATTGCGGATCCTGCGTTCTTTTGCCGCTGGTTGTCGGGCGGGGCGGGAAGGGCGAAAAAGCCCCGCCCGGACTGGCCCGGACGGGGGCTTTGACAGGTTGGGATTGTGTTACCGCTGGATGCGGCCGGAGCCGTCGCCGCCGGCCAGCTTCTCCACCTCGGACACGGTGACCATGTTGTAGTCGCCCTCGATGGAGTGCTTCAGGGCAGACGCCGCCACGGCGAACTCCACCGCCGCCTGGGTGGACTTGCCGGACAGCAGGGCGTAGATCAGCCCACCGCCGAAGGAATCGCCGCCGCCCACCCGGTCGATGATGTGCAGCTCGTACTTCTTGGAGAAGCAGTACTCGCCGCTCTTGACATCGTACAGCATGGCGCTCCAGCCGTTGTCGAAGGCGGAGTGGGACTCGCGGAGAGTGATGGCCACCTTCTCAAAGCCGAACTTGTCCGCCAGCTGCTTGGCCACGGACTTGTAGCCCTCTTTGTTCAGCTCACCGGCGGTGATGTCGGTGGCCTCCGCCTCGATGCCGAACACGTCCTTGGCGTCCTCCTCGTTGGAGATGCACACGTCCACGTACTGGCACAGGTCGGTCATGGCGGCGCGGGCCTGATCCCTCGTCCACAGCTTGCCCCGGTAGTTCAGGTCGCAGGAGATCTTCACGCCGTGGGCTTTCGCCGCCTCGCAGGCTTCCTTGCAGATCTCTACCACATTGGGCCCCAGGGCCGGGGTGATGCCGGTGAAGTGGAACCAGTCCACGCCCTCGAAAATCGCGTCCCAGTCGAAGTCGGCGGTGGCGGCCTCCTGGATGGCGGAGTGGGCCCGGTCGTAGATGCAGACGCTGCCCCGCTGGGACGCGCCCTTCTCATTGAAGTAGATGCCCACACGGTCGCCGCCCCGGACGATCATGCTGGTGTCCACGCCGTACCGCCGCAGGGAGTTCACCGCCGCCTGACCGATGGCGTGGGCGGGGAGCTTGGTGACGTAGGCCGCGTCCAGGCCGTAGTTGGCCAGGGAGACGGCCACGTTGGCCTCGCCGCCGCCAAAGGTAAATTCCAGGTGATCGGCCTGGACGAAACGCTCGTAGTTGTAGGGCTGGAGCCGGATCATCAGCTCGCCGAAGGTCACTACTTTAGCCATTGCTGCGGGCCTCCTTTACGATTTCCACGGATTTCTTGCACAGTTCAGTGATTTCATCCCATTTGTTGTTGTCGATGAGGTCGGCGGTCACCATGTAAGAGCCGCCGCAGGCGCAGATGACAGGCGCCTTGATGTACTCGCCCAGGTTCTTCAGGGAGATGCCGCCGGTGGGCATGACCTTGAACATGGGGAACGGGGCGCTCATGGCCTCAATCTTCGCCAGCCCGCCGGACTGCTCCGCCGGGAAGAACTTGAGAACTTCCAGCCCCAGCTTGTAGGCGGCGTGGTAGTCCGTCGGTGTGGTGCAGCCGGGGAAGATGGGCAGGTTTTTGGACTGGCAGTACTTCACGATCTCCGGGTCCAGGCCGGGGGTGACGATGAATTTCGCCCCGGCGGCCAGTGCCTCGTCCACCTGGGCGGTGGTGAGGACGGTGCCCGCGCCCACCAGCATATCGGGGCAGGCCTCCGCCATCAGCTTAATCGCCGTGGCGGCCCCGGCGGCCCGGAAGGTGACCTCCGCCACCGGCACGCCGCCGGCGCACAGGGCCTTCGCCAGCGGGGCCGCGTCCCGCTCCGGGTGGTTCAGCTTGATGACCGGTACCACGCCGATGCCGG
>CASTQR010000061.1 GCA_949451265.1 uncultured Eubacteriales bacterium
ACCTCGTCCTTGCGGTACACCCGGCCGGGGGCGATCATGCGGATGGGCAGGGGCAGGGTGTCCATGGCCCGCACCTGCATGGGGCTGGTCTGGCTTCTCAGCATCACCCGCTCGTCGGTGTCAAAATAGAAGGTGTCCGACCAGTCCCGGCTGGGGTGGCCCTCCCCGGCGTTGAGGCGGTCGAAGTTCAGCTCGGCCAGCTCGATCTCCGGGCCGTCCAGCACGGTGAAGCCCATGCCGATGAAGATCTCCTTCATCTCCTCCAGGGCGGTGTTCATGGGGTGGCGGCGGCCCTGCCGGACGGGCTTGCCGGGGATGGTGACGTCCACCGTCTCCGACTTGAGCTTGGCGGACAGGGCGGCGGCCTCCATCTTTTTGGCGGCGGTGTCCAGGGCGTCCTCCACGGCGGCCCGCACCTCGTTGGCCAGGGCGCCCATGGCGGGGCGCTCCTCCGCGGACAGGCGGCCCATCTGCTTGAGAACGGCGGTGAGCTCGCCCTTCTTGCCCAGGTACTTCACCCGCAGCTCGTCCAGGGCGGCGGCGTCCTTCACCTCCGCGAAGGCGGCAAGGGCCTCGGCGCGGATTTTTGCTAACTGTTCTTTCATGCTAAAACTCCTTCTCATGGGTTGATGTTGGGACTTTGCTTCGGTTCAGGACAGAATATCGCATAAGGGGGTATCCATGGACACATTATACCGCTGGAGGTCGTGGAGCCCGTGTTTCAGGCTGGAACGGCCCTCTATGGTGACGAGGGTGACGGGGAAGCTGCTTTCGATGAAACCGGTGGCCCACCGGTCCTTCCCCCCGTAGGGATAGGCGAACAGCAGGGGCCTGGTCCCCACGTTCCGCTCAATGAGGTCGATGCTGGCCTGGATATCGGGCCGGATCCGGGCCTGGTAGGTCTCCAGATCCTCCCCGGGGCGCCGCTGGATTCCCCCGTCCCCGTGGCAGTCGTAGGTGTGGGAGCCGATCTCCACCAGGCCGGATTGGGCCATCTCCCGGCACATGTCCCAGGAGAGGAAGTTGGGGAGCCCCGCGTCCACATAGCGGGCGACCACAGAGACGGCGGCCTTGGCCTGGAACTCCCGCAGCAGGGGGTAGGCGATGTCGTAATTGCTGCGGTAGCCGTCGTCAAAGGTGATCATCACCGCCTTGTCCGGCAGGGGCGCCCCGGCGGCCAGCTCGCCGGGCAGGACGGTGGTCCAGCCGTTGTCGGCCAGCCATTGCAGATCCGCCCGGAACCGGGCGCCGGTGACGGCCCAGTCGCCGCAGTCCTCCCCCTCCGGGACGAGGTGGTGGTACATCAGCACATGGAGCCGGGCGCGCTCCACCGCCGTCTCCCGCAGGAGCAGGCAGAGGGAGGCGGCCAGCAGCAGGCCGAGAAAGATAAACCGCGCCACGCGGAAGGATATTTTCATAGGTACATCCCTTTTTTCAGATTCAGTTGGGCCTGGGCAAGCTGGGCCTCCAGCTCCTCACGGGAAAGCTCCGGGCCGGACAGGACGCAATCGCCAAAATAGGATTCGATTTCCAACGTCGTCCCAATCACCTCCCGCGGGGACGAAAAAAGCCCCCCGTCCCCAAAGCTGGGACGAAAGGCCAACCCTTCCGCGGTACCACCCGCATTCGCGTAAACTACGCGCGCTCAGCGCCCCGTAACGGGGGGCGGCCGTCCCCCTCTCAGGGGCCGCTCCCGGGCGAACAAGCGGCACGCGGCAGGGCGGCTCTCAGCCGGTGACCGCCCCTCTCTTGGACCGCGCGAGCCCGCTATTTTCCCGTTCCTCGCATTTCGCTTTTCCTTTTATACCATATTAAAGGGGGAAATGCAAGGGGGAAAACGCCGATTTGTGGGATTCTCCCCGCCTGTACATAATATAGTTGAAATGCGGGGGGGAAAAGGCTATAATGTTGAGAAACTGAAAGGGGGCCGTCAGGATGGAGCTTTACACCGCCGCCCAGGTGCGGGAGGCCGACCGCCGGGCCATTGAGGAGCGGGGCATCCCCTCCGCCCAGCTCATGGAGAACGCCGCCCGTGCCCTGGCGGACGTTGTGCTGGCCCGTGCCCTGCCGCCGGAGGGGGCTGGGAATGGGGTGCCCTCCGCGGTGGTGTTCTGCGGCCCCGGCAATAACGGCGGGGACGGGGTGGCCGCCGCCCGCCTGCTGCTGGGGGCGGGCTGGTGGGTGAAGTGCGTCCTGGTGGGGAAGCGGGAGAAGATGACCCCCGACTGCCGGGAGATGGAGCGCCGCCTCAACGCCGCCGGGGGGACGCTGGAGGACTTCGACCCAGAGGACAAGGAATCTTACCTGGGCTTTGACGCGGCGGTGGACGCGCTGTTCGGCGTGGGGCTCAACAGCCCCCTGCGGGCGGACGCCCAAAAAGCGGTGGAGCGGATGGGGCTGGCCCGGTGGGTGGCGGCCGCCGACGTGCCCAGCGGCATCCACGCCGACACCGGGGAGGTGCTGGGGGAGGGGCCCAACGCGGCGGTGCGGGCGGATGTGACCGTCACCTTTTCCAGGGGAAAGCCGGGGCTGTTCGTGGGCCAGGGGGCTGTGCGCAGCGGCGAGGTAGTGGTGGCGGACATCGGCATACCGGAGGAGCTGTATCCGGAGAGGGAGTACAGGGACGCGGTGGTCGAGATGGAGGAGATCCCGCTTCCCCGGCGAGTCAGGGACAGCCATAAGGGGGATTACGGCAGGGTGTTCATTCTGGCGGGGAGCCGGGGCTATACCGGGGCCCCCTGTCTGGCGGCGGGGGCGGCGGTGCGCTCCGGCGCGGGGCTGGTGACGCTGGCTGTGCCGGAGGATGTGTACCCTGTGATCGCCGCGAAATGCCGCGACGAGGTGATGGTGTGGCCCTGGCGGTCGGATGATGATGAGCTGGTGGAAAAGGCCAGGGGCTGCGATGCCGCCGTCATCGGCCCCGGCCTGGGGCAGGGGGAGCGGGCAGAACGGCTGGTACTGCGCCTCATGGGGGAGCTGGACTGCCCGGTGATCCTGGACGCGGACGGTCTAAATCTCATTTCCAGACATATAGATGTGTTGGACGAGCGGGCGGGGGAGACCATCCTCACCCCCCACGATGGGGAGTTCGCCCGGCTGTCCGGGTGCGCCCTGCCCATAACCGACCGGCTGGGGGCGGCGTGGGGGTTTGCCCAGGCTCACCGCTGCACGGTGGTGTTGAAGGGATACCGCACCATTACCGCGTACCCGCCCTGGGGCCGTTTTATCAACACCACCGGCAACCCCGGCATGGCCAAAGGGGGCAGCGGAGACGCGCTGGCGGGGCTGGCGGGGGCGCTGGCGGCCCAGGGCGTTCCAAGCCCGATGGCGGCGGTGTGGCTTCACGGCAGGGCCGGGGATCTGGCGGCGGCGGACAAGGGGGAGTATGGCATGACGCCCACCGACCTGATCGAACGGATACCATACGCAATCAAGGAGCTGGTAAATAACGAGGAGGAATCTGAATAGTGCGCAGGTTGACGGCTTGTGTACTGATGATGGCCCTGCTGCTGTGCGGCTGTAGGCCGGGCGGTGGGGAGACCACCCCGGAGGAGGCGGCGCTGGCCGTCCGGGATGCCTACCTGGACGCGGCGGGCTGGACCGCCGACGCGGATATCACGGCGGCGGTGGGGGACAAGGTGTTTGACTTTACCCTGGCCGTCCAGTGGCGGCGGGAGGGGGAGACGGTGCTGACCATCACCGCCCCGGAGCTGCTGGCGGGCATCACCGCCCGGATCGCCAAGGGGGAGACAGTGCTGGAATACGACGGGGCGGGGCTGTCCCTGGGCCTGCTGGACGGGAAGGGGCTTACCGCCGTGTCCGCGATCCCCTGGCTCATGGAGCAGATCGACAAGGGCTACATGGCAAAATGCGCCTGGGCCGGTGAGGGGGATGGGCAGCTTGCCGTTACCTTCCGGGACCCGGAGGGCAAGCCGGGGACGGGGACGGAGTGGCTGCTGGCTTTTGACCGGGAGAGCAAGGCCCTGCTGACGGCGGAGGTGGATGTGGACGGGGCATCGGTGCTGACCGCCCGGTTCCGCAATTTTACGATGGAGTTGAAACAGAATGACACGGGAGACGGTGAGAACCTGGGCTGAGATCAGCCTGGGCAATCTGGAGCATAACTACTGGGCGCTGCGCTCATGCGCCCCGGACAGCAAGTTTCTGGGGACGGTGAAGGCCAACGCCTACGGCCACGGGGCGGTAACCGTGGCCCGGTATCTGGCGGAGGAGCTGGGGGTGGACTATCTGGCGGTGGCCTGCCTGGACGAGGCGGTTCAGCTGCGGCAGGCGGGAATTTCCGCGCCCATCCTCATTTTGGGCTATACCCATCCCTCGCTGGCGGGGGAGGTGGTGGCGCTGGACGTGACCCAGACGGTGTTCACCCCCGAGCTGGCCCAGGCCCTGTCCGAGGCGGCGGGGGCCGCCGGGAAGCGGGCGAAGATCCATCTCAAGGTGGATACCGGGATGAGCCGTTTAGGGGTGCTGGACCACGATCCGGAGCGGGCGGCGGCGGACCTCGCCGCCCTGTGTGCCCTGCCCCACCTGAAGCCGGAGGGGGTCTTCACCCATTTCGCCAGCGCCGACGGGGACGAGGAATACACCATGCTCCAGTTCACCCGGTTTTTGGATGTTTTGAAGGAGTTGGAAGAAAAATATGGCCGCGGGTTTGAAATCCGGCATTGCGCCGCCAGCGCCGCTGTGTTAAACTATCCCTGTACACACCTGGACATGGTGCGGCCCGGCATCGCCCTGTACGGGCACTACCCCAACCCCTCCTGCGAGGGGCTGGACGGGCCGGGGCTGAAACCCGTCATGTCGCTGTACAGCCGGGTGGCGGCGGTGCGGGACTTCCCCGCCAATACCCCGGTGAGCTACGGCTGCACCGCCTCCTTTGGGGCGGGCGGCGGGCGGACGGCGGTGCTGCCCATCGGGTACGCCGACGGGCTCCACCGGACGCTGTCCAACCAGGGGAGCGTGTGGCTGGACGGACAGCCCCGCCCCATTATGGGCCGGGTGTGCATGGATCTGTGCATGATCGGGCTGGACGAGGGGGCGAAGGCGAAGCCGGGGGACGTGGCGGAGGTGTTCGGCGAACGCCTGCCGGTGGAACAGCAGGCGGAGACTGCGGGCACCATCTCCTATGAGCTGCTGACTGCGGTGGCCCCCCGCGTGCCAAGAATCTACATCGACGCATAGGATAGTCAGGGAGCCCGCCGGAGGTCCGGCGGCGAGCCGCGGCGGTTTTTCCGGGACGACCCGGTATAAAAGCCGCCGCCCCGTGGGAGAATGATAGTACCCGGTCTACATAGCCTGTAGCCGGGCACTATATCCGGCGGAGTGTGAGATCCTGTGGACAACAGCGTCAAGCGCGGCGACATTTTTTATGCGGATTTGAGCCCGGTGGTGGGCAGCGAGCAGGGCGGCGTCCGCCCGGTCCTCATCGTCCAGAACGACACCGGCAACAAGCACAGCCCTACGGTGATCGCCGCGGCGATTACCTCCCAGACGGGCAAGGCCCGCCTGCCTACCCATATCACCCTGGCCTCCCACAGCTGCGGCCTGCCCAAGGACTCGGTGGTCCTGCTGGAGCAGATCCGCACCCTGGACAAGAAGCGCCTCCGGGAACATATGGGGAAGGTGGACGACCAGATCATGCGGCGGGTGGACAACGCCATTGCGGTCAGCTTTGGCCTCAGCCCCGAGCGGCTTGTCTGACGGGGGCCCCGCAAAAGCGGTTTTCAGCTTTTGTGGGGAGAGGAGGGGCAACGCAGCGCATGGAGCGCAGTTTGCCTCGACGAGCGGCGGGTGGACAACGCCATTGCGGTCAGCTTCGGGCTGAGCCCGGAACGTCTGGTGTAAATTTTGAAAACCCTCTCCTTGACCCCTGATGGGGCCCCCACGAAAGCGGTCTCCAGCTTTCGTGGGGGGAGGAGAAGCAAGGGAGCGAATGGAGCGGACTTTGCTTCGACGATGTGGGGAGAGGAGGGGCAGCGGAGCGTATGGAGTTTTCGGTAAAGCCGGAAGCGGAAGAAGCGCAGTTTGCCCCGACGAGGAGGGTACATAAGATGAAAAAGTGGAAAATCGCCGCGGCCGCGGCCTGTATCTGCATCCTGTTCACGGTGGCCTACGCCGCCAACGCCGGAAGCGCCAGCGACCCATTAGTGACGCTGAGCTACCTGAACACCACCTTCTCCAAGCAGGTGCAGGGGGTGGTAGACCAGACGGTGGACGCCCGCAAGGCTGAGCTGGAGGACGCCCTGTCCAAGGTGCTGGAGCAGGGCGGCGGCACGGGGACGGCCGGCGGCAATGTGTTCACCGTGGTGACCCTGAGCCAGGGGCAGATCCTGGAGGGGGACGTGGGCTGCGAGGTGATGCTTCGGGTCGGTTCGGCGGTGTGCGGCTCCACGGACAGCGTGGGCCTCATCGACACCACCACCGGGGCCAACCTGCCCAGCGGCGGGGCGCTGGCGCAGAACCACCTGTATATGGTGACCATCAGCACCCGGACGGTGACCGCCACATCGGGGACGGTGAAGGTGCTGGCACGGGGGCCGTATACCATCCGTTGAGATTCGACGTTGTGCACATACATCCTGGAATCAGACGGGAAGTTTGTCATAAATTTTTAACAATTTTTTCGCAAAAAATCCATGGTTTTTCATGGGGGCCTGTGGTACACTGTGGTTGTCAGGAAAAGCACGCCTGACGATCCAAAACCTCCCCTGCACTTATTTAACCGGGGCTGCTCCGGCCCACCGCCGGAGCCCCCCGGACAAAACATTCCGAAGCCTGTACCGGCTCCGTTTTCATCGCCCCGCGGGTTGGCCGCGGGGCGCTTCATTTTGCGGCGGGACGGAGAGGCCGCCTGGCTGATCATTGACAGCGATCCTGGAACTATAGTATAATACCGGCGAATATATGACCAAACGGCGAATCTATACCAGAAGGAGTTGGCTTGTGTATGAGCAAACGTGTTGCCGACGCGCTGTTCCCCCAGATCAAGATGACATACCAGGAGGCGGAGGCCCTGTATCCCCCCAGAAATCTGCCGGAGGGGGCGGTGTGCACCCGCTTCGCCCCCAGCCCCACGGGGTTCATGCACATCGGGGGGCTGTATACCGCCCTGCTGAACAGCAGCTTTACCAGGAGCCGGGGCGGGGTGTTCTTCCTGCGCATTGAGGACACCGACCAGAAGCGGCAGATTGAGAACGGCGTCACCGAGATCATCAGCGCCCTGGACGAGTTCCAGATCCACTTTGACGAGGGCGCCGTGGGCGAGACGGAGGACAGCGGGAACTACGGCCCCTACCGCCAGTCCCTGCGCCGGGAGATCTACCAGGCTTTTGCCAAGTACCTGGTGGAGATCGGCCGGGCCTACCCCTGCTTCTGCACCTCGGAGGAGCTGGAGGCCATCCGGGACAAGCAGGAGAAGGCGGACGCCCCGCAAAAGGGCTATTACGGCCAGTGGGCCGCCTGCCGGGATCTGGACGAGGAGACGGTGCTGAAGCGCATTGCCAACGGCGACCGGTGGATCGTCCGGATGCGCAGCGGCGGAAAGCTGGGGGTCAGCCGGGTGTACCACGACATGATCCGGGGGGAGCTGTCCATGCAGGAGAACATCCTGGACGCCGTGATCATCAAGGGGGACGGCCTGCCCACCTACCACTTCGCCCATGTGGTGGACGACCACCTGATGGGTACCACCGACGTGATCCGGGCGGACGAGTGGATCGCCTCCATCCCCCTCCACGTGGAGATGTTCGAGCTGCTGGGCTTCCCCGTGCCCCGCTATACCCACCTGAGCCCCATCATGAAGAACGAGGCCAAGGAGGACGGCGAGGGCGTCTCCCGCCGGAAGCTGAGCAAGCGGAAGGATCCGGAGGCCCGGGTGGGCTACTACGACGATGCGGGTTACCCCATCCCCGCCGTGCTGGACTACCTGCTGACCATCGGCAGCGCGGACTACGAGCCCTGGCGGGAGGAGCATATGGACGCCTCCATCTATGACTTCCCCCTGGACCTGTCCAAGACCGGGGCGGCGGGGGCACTGTTCGACTTTGACAAGCTGAACAATGTGGCGAAAAAGCGGATCGGCCATATGCCGGAGGAGCAGATCTTCGACGCCGTGTCCGCCTGGGCGAAGCGGTATGACGCCAAGCTGAGCCGTTACATTGAGGACAACGGGGACGCATTCCGCCGATCCATAACCGTGTGGCACGAGCGGCGGCTGGACGTGGCCAAGTGGTCGGATCTGATGGCGCTGTACCCCTATCTGTACGACCCGGACTTTGTGGTGGACGCCGGGGCGGTGCCTGAGTCGTTCTTACCCCACAGGGAGCGCATCCCGGGCATACTGGCGGACTATCTGGACGGGTTTGACTATGGGGACGATTCCGACACCTGGTTCGCCAAGGTGAAGGAGGTGGCGGCCCGGCACAACTACTGCGTGAAGATGG
>CASTQR010000062.1 GCA_949451265.1 uncultured Eubacteriales bacterium
ATATGGACATGGTGGAGAAGATCCAGAAGGAAAACTGGTTCGACTTCGACGTGGTCGTGGCCACCCCCGACATGATGGGCGTGGTGGGCCGTCTGGGTAAGCTGCTGGGCCCCAAGGGCCTGATGCCCTCCCCCAAGGCCGGCACCGTCACCCCCAACGTGACCCAGGCCGTCAACGAGATCAAGGCCGGTAAGGTGGAGTACCGTCTGGACAAGACCAACATCATCCACTGCCCCATCGGCAAGGTCTCCTTCGGCCCCGAGAAGCTGGGCGACAACCTGAACGCCCTCATGGGCGCCATCATCAAGGCCAAGCCCGCCGCCGCCAAGGGCCAGTACGTCAAGAGCTGCGTCGCCGCCTCCACCATGGGCCCCGGCGTGAAGCTGAACACCGGCAAGTTTGTGTAATCACACAACGACATAATTGAAACGGGAGTCGCGGGCTGAAAAGCCCCGCGGCTTCTGTTTTTTTGACAGAAATGAGATGAAATAAGTGCCAATCAAATGCGATCCGGCGCTCTATTCCGTCGTCCGGGAGGAGCACCTGATCCACAACGACTTTTTCCTGCGGTATGCGGAATTTGAGGGCGGGGCCCCCTCCCAGCTGACCTTTACCTGCCTGTCAGGGGGGCGGGAGCTGCTGCGGGTGCGCTACGGCCCGGAGGAGATCGCCGCCCGGTTCGCCTACAGCCGGGAGGAGCTGCCCCGCTACCGGGACAGCAGCCTGGGCCGCATCCTGGGCCTGGTCTGCCGCCCGGAGGAGGCGTTCCTCCACGAACACTTCTCCTTCTTCGCCTCCCGGCCGGCGGACGCCCTGCGGATCGAGGCGGTTTGCGGCGGCGGCGTTGAGACGGCGGAGGTGCGGATCATCCCCTACCAGAGCCCCAACCGCTGGCGGTTCCCCCTGGCGGGGGCGGCGGTGGTGACGGACACCTATCCCTCCGTCAACTCCCATCGCTGGTGCCGCAACAGCGAGTTCGCCTTTGACGCGGGGGATTTTGACGGGACGCTGGAGCGGCCCGCCATCGGCGGGCGGACGGTGTACGCCGCCTGTGACGGGGTGGTGGAGGAGGTGTTCGACGGGCTGGACGACACGGATGACGCCACAGATCTGGCCGCCGTGGAGGCCCGGTACGGCGAACACGCCCGCATCGACGGCAACCACGTGCTGATCCGCCACGGGGGCGGCGAGCTGTCCCTGTACGCCCATCTGCAAAAGGGCAGCGTGTCCGTGTCCGCCGGGGAAGCCGTCCGGGCGGGCCGGCCCATTGGGCGGGTGGGGAGCAGCGGATCCAGCTGGACGCCCCACCTCCACTTCCATGTCATGCGGGACGGCATCGGGGGGCCGGGTGTGCCCGTGGTATTCGACAACCTGCGCACCATCCTGGGGGAACCCTGCCCGCTGGAGGACACGGTAAACCTGGTTTGGGCGGAGGGCCCGGCGTGAGCCCCAGTTCCCGCGGACGGAAAACCCCGCCGGGATCTCTCCCGGCGGGGTTTCCTCACACCATCTGCCCGCCCAGCAGCATACTCAGCACGCAGATCACGGCCCCCAGGGCCAGGAACGCCAGCCCCACCCCGAACCGCTTTTTCCGGCGGGCCATCAGCCGCTTCTGCCCCTCGGTCATGGACAGGACGGGGTGCTTCCGCCGCCCGATGAGGTACAGGATCAGCCCCGACTGCCCGTTCCCCGCGGCGGCGAACAGCCCCCACAGCCTGGGGTGCTTCAGCCCCCGGCACTCCGCGTCCACCTGCACCAGCCGGTAGAGCTGGTACACGCAGTAGAAGCTGCCCACGATAACGCCCGCCGCGCCCAGGGAGGCGGCGGCAATGTAGAAATGGTTCATAATAACCCCCCTCAAATTCTCTTGACAATCTGGTACAGCAGGCAGGTGACGCTCACCACCGCCAGACAGATCGGGGGCATTGTCTCATATGCCCCCGGCCCTGTCTATCAAAAGGGGTTGACATGGCCCCGGTTTGCCCTGTCAAAGGGCTTTGACACGGGCCTTTGACCTACTATAATATACCAGCCCGCCCGGTGTCAACCGGCGTCCGGCCCCGTTCCGGCGCCGTTCCCGCCTTCCCCCTTGCGTTTTCCCCCCGTTGTGATATAATCTCCTGGACACCCACCAAGATTGGAGAAATACCCATGGATTACTTCCGCCTGTCCGCCGGACAGGACGCCATAGAGCGCCTCAGCGCCCTGGGCCTGGCCCACCTGGGCGACGGCGTGTACGAGCTGATGGTGCGCTCCTGGCTGTGCCTCCACGGCAAGGCCACCAACGCGGGTCTGCACAAGGCCGCCGTGAAATACGTGGCCGCCCCCGCCCAGGCCAAACTGGTCCACGCCATCCTGCCCATGCTGAGCGAGGAGGAACAGGCCGTCTACCGCCGGGGCCGCAACAGCCGCACCGCCGCCGTCCCCAAGGGGGCCAGCGTGGGGGAATACCACGCCGCCACGGCGCTGGAATCCCTGTTCGGCTGGCTGTATTTGCAGGGGAAAACGGAACGGCTCAACGAACTGTTTGAAGCCATGATGGAGGAAGCAAGCAATGCCATTTGACGCCATCTTTATGACCGCCTTAGCCGGGGAACTGCGCCAAGCCCTCACCGGCGGCAAGGTGGACAAGCTCTACCAGCCTGCCCGGGACGAGGCCGTCCTCCATATGCGGGCGGGCCGGGACAACGTGCGCCTGCTGCTGTCCGCCAGCCCCGCCCACCCCCGGGCCCAGCTCACCCGGGTGCCCCGGGAAAACCCGGAGACGCCCCCCATGTTCTGCATGCTGCTGCGTAAGCACTTCACCGGGGCAAGGCTGCTGGAGCTGTCCCAGCCCTCCATGGAGCGGCTGCTGGACTTCCGGTTCGAGACCCTGGACGAGCTGGGCGACCGGGTGGAGCGCCGCCTTGTCTTAGAGTGCATCGGCCGCAAGTCCAACCTCATCATGCTGGACGGGGCGGGCCGGATCACCGACTGTATGCGCCGCGCCGACGGGGACTTATCCGCCAAGCGGCCCGTCATGCCGGGGCTGTTCTACGCCCCTCCCGAGCCCACCGGACGCTTAGACCCCTCCGTCCTGCCGGAGGAGGAGCTGCGCTCCTTTGTCCTGTCCAGCGCCCCCGAGGGGGACGGCCAGGACAAGTGGCTGCTGGACGCCTTCAATGGCCTTTCCCCCCTCACCGCCCGGGAGCTGGTGTTCCAGGGGGAGGGCACGAGGGAAGGGCTGGCGGATCGCCTTTCCCAGCTCATGGAGCGGGTCAGGGCCGGGGACTTCACCCCCACCGTCCTGATCCGGGACGGCAGGCCCTTTGACTTCACCTTCCAGCCCGTCCTGCAATACGGCCCCGCCGTGGAGCTGAAGCGGTATCCCACCTTCTCCGCCCTGCTGGACGACTTCTACGAGCAGAAGGAGGCCCAGGAGCGGGTGAAACAGCGGGGGCAGGACTTCATCCGCTCCGTCACCCAGGCCCGGAACCGCACGGCGAAAAAGATCGCCAACCAGGAGGCGGACCTGGCCAAGACGGCGGACCGGGAGAAGCTGCGCCGGTACGGGGATATCATCACCACCAACTTTTACGCCATGTCCAAGGGGCAGGCCGTCCTCCGGGCCCAGGACTACTACGACCCGGACTGTGCCCAGGTGGAGATTCCCCTTGATCCCCTCCTCACCCCCCAGCAGAACGCGGCGAAATACTATAAGGACTACAAGAAGGCCCAGAAGGCGGAGGAGATGCTGACCCTCCAGATCGAAAAGAACCGGGGGGAGCTGGACTACCTGGACAGCGTCCTGCAAATGATCACCCTGTCCGAGGGTGACCGGGACTTGCAGGAGATCCGCCAGGAGCTGATGGAAAACGGCTACCTGAAGCAGCACAAGCGCAAAATGACCGCCAAAGGGAAGCAGAAGATCGTCCACGCCAAGCCCTTAGAGTTCAAATCCACCGCGGGCCTCACCATCCTGGTGGGCAAGAACAACAGCCAGAACGACCGCCTCACCCACCGGGAGGCGGACAAGCGGGACCTGTGGCTCCACGCCCAGAAGCTCCACGGCTCCCACGTGATCCTGAAAACCGGGGGCGCCCAGCCCGACGAGCGGTCGCTCACCGAGGCGGCTATGCTGGCGGCCTGGTTCTCCCAGGGCCGGGACAGCGGGCAGGTGCCGGTGGACTACACCCCCGTGAAGGCGGTGAAGAAGCCCGCCGGGGCCAAGCCCGGATACGTGATCTACCACACCTACAGCACCCTGTACGTCACCCCCAGCGAGGAGCTGGTGAGGGCATTGCGGGGCCGGAAATAGAATCGAGGGAACACACATGGCACACCAACTGACCACGGAGGAGCTTCGCCGCCGGGCCCTGGCCTTCCTGTCCAAGCGGGCGAAGAACGCCCCGTCGGGAATGCCCGACCCCTCCGCCGACCTGACCCTGATCGACTGCGACGGGCCCACCGGCTCCCTGACCCTGGGCTACGACACCAAGCCCTGGATGGCCAACGTCTGGGGGGTGGTGCACGGCGGGGTGTCCGCCGCCCTGGTGGACACCTGCATGGGCATCACCTGCGGCGTCCAGTGCGGCAGAATCACCCCCACCATCTCCATGACGGTGAACTACGCCCGCCCGGTGCCCCTGAACGCCCCCGTGGTGGTGCGCACCCGCACCGTCCGCTGCGGGGCCACCGCGGGGCACATCGAAGCGGAGGTCTACCCCGCCGGACAGCCGGACAAGCTGCTGGTCACCGCCAGCGGGGCCTACAGCACCAAGCCCAACAGCCTGTCCGGGGGCCGCGCCCCCTGGGAGGAGGAACCCGCGCCGTGATATTTGGAACACACATCAATAAATATTATATCAAGTACGCCGGCTGGCTGCTGCTGGGCCTGGCCGCCCTGGTGCTGGTGGACTATATGCAGCTGGTCATCCCCAACCTGTACCAGCAGGTGATCAACGGCGTAAACCAGGGCTTTGTGGAGGTGGACGGGCAGGCCGTCCCCTTCGACATGGATTTCCTGCTGGACCAGATCTGCCTGCCCATGGTGGGCATTGTGATCGCCATGGTGGTGGGCCGCTTCCTGTGGCGGATCTGCATTTTCGGCGCCGCCATCAAGGTGGAGACCGGCCTGCGCAATGAGATGTTCGATCACGCCAAGGACCTCTCCCGGCAGTTCTACCAGGAGAACAAAGTCGGGGGCCTCATGAGCCTGTTCACCAACGACCTGGAGACCGTCCAGGACTGCTACGGCTCCGGCTTCCTCATGTTCTTCGACGCCCTGCTGCTGGGTGGCCTGTCGGTGATCAAGATGTGGGGGATGGACCCGGTGATGACCGGGCTGTCCATGATCCCCATGGCCCTGCTGCTGGCGTCCAGCGCCGTGGTGGGCAGGTACATGATGAAGAAGTGGGACATCCGGCAGGCGGCCTTCTCCAAGCTGTCCGACTTCTCCCAGGAGAGCTTTTCCGGCATCGCCGTCATCAAGGCGTTTGTCAAGGAGGCCAAGGAGCTGCTGGCCTTCCAGGCCCTCAACCGGGAAAACGAGAAGGCCAATGTGGACTTCACCCGCTCGTCGGTGCTGCTGCGGATTCTGGTGACCCTGTTCGTGGAGTCGGTGATCTGCATCATCCTGGGCTACGGCGGCTATCTGGTGTGGCGGGGGGACTTCAACGCCGGGGAGCTCATGGAGTTCATCGGCTACTTCACCGCCATCGTCTGGCCCATCATGGCTATCTCCGAGCTCATCGACATGACCAGCCGGGGCCGGGCCTCGCTGAAGCGGATCAGCGAGCTGCTGGACGCCCCCCGGGACGTGGCCGACTGCCCGGACGTACAGCCCTTGGGGGAGGTGCGGGGGGACGTGGAGTTCAAGCACCTCACCTTCCGCTATCCCGACGGGGAGTTCGACGCCCTGCGGGACGTGTCCTTTACCATCCAGGCGGGCCAGCGGGTGGGCATCGTGGGCCGCACCGGATCGGGCAAGACCACGGTGGTGGACCTGATCCTCCGCACCTGCAACGTGCCCGACGGCACCCTGTTCATCGACGGGCACGACGTGAACACCGTCCCCATCCGGGACGTGCGCCGGGCCGCCGCCTACGTGCCCCAAGACAATTTCCTGTTCAGCGACACCATCGCCCGGAACATCGACTTCACCGAAAGCGTCCCCGATAGGGAACGGGTGTCCATCGCTGCCGCCCTGGCGGACGTGGATCACGATGTGAAGGACTTCCCCCTGGGCTACGACACCGTCTTAGGCGAGCGGGGCGTCACCGTGTCCGGCGGCCAGAAGCAGCGCATCTCCATTGCCCGGGCCCTCATGAAGAACGCCCCCATCCTGATCCTGGACGACTCGGTGTCCGCCGTGGACACCCAGACCGAGCGGGCCATCCTGGACAACCTGGCCCAGACCCGGCAGGGCCGCACCACCATCCTCATCGCCCACCGCATTTCCACGGTGGAGGGGATGGATCAGATCATCTTCCTGGAGGACGGGGCGGTTACCGCTGTGGGCACCCACGGGGAGCTGTGTGAGAGCTGCCCCGCCTACCGCCGCATGGTGGAGCTGCAAAAATTAGAGGAGGAGGGGGCCCGACATAATGCGTGAATATTTTCCCGTCCTCTTTGTGGGGGCGGTGGTGGGGGTGTTCTCCCTCATCTTCCTGCTGGCGTGGCTGCGGGAGCGCCGGGCCAAAACCGCCCCGGACTTCGACCGGAACCTCCCTGACAGCGAAATTGTCCGGCGGCTCATGAAATACGCCCTGCCCTACAAGAAGGAGTTCGCCCTGGTGCTGGCGGTGATGCTGGCCTCCATCGCCTACGAGCTGGCCTCCCCCCTGATCATGGGCCGGGTGGAGGAGCTGATCAAGGACAAATTCGAGCCCTCCGTGCTGCTGCGCTGGGTGGCGCTGTACGCCGGTATGCTGATCGTGTCCATGGTGTGCACCTACGTCCAGTCCATCCTCCTGCAAAAGACGGGGCAGAAGATTCTGTCCGCCCTGCGGCAGGATCTGTTTACCCACATCGAATCCCTCTCCCACGACCAGCTCAACAAGATCCCCGTGGGCAAGCTGGTGACCCGGGTCACCAACGACACCAACGCCATCTCCATGATGTTCACCAACGTGCTGGTGAATATGGCCCGGAACGCCTTTATCGTGGTGGGGGTGCTGGGGGCCATGCTGCTGCTGAACTACGCGCTGACCCTGATGATCCTGTGCTTCGTGCCCTTCCTGGTGCTGTTCACCGTCATCTTCCGCAAGTTCACCCGGAAGGTCCACCGGGTGGTGAAGGACCGCACCACCGACCTGAACACCTTCCTGTCGGAGAACCTGTCCGGCATCAAGATCACCCAGATCTTCAACCAGGAGGAGCGGAAGCTGGGGGACTTCCTGGAAAAGAGCGAGGGGCTGAAAAAGGCCAAGCAGAACCAGATCTTCGTGTTCGGCATCTTCCGGCCCATGGTGTACATGCTCTACGTGTCCTCCATCCTCTGCCTGTTCTACCTGGGCGGCAAGGGGTACATCCGGGACACCGTGTTCCTGGGCCAGGTGATGACCAGCGGCACCATCGTCTCCTTCTATATGTATATCTCCAAGTTCTTCAACCCCATCCAGACCCTGGCGGAGCAGTTCAATATGCTCCAGTCCGCCTTTGCCTCGGCGGAGAAAATCTTTTCCGTGTTCGATTTGGAGCCGGAGGTGGTGGACGCCCCGGACGCGGTGGAGCTGGACGGGATCCGGGGCGAGATCGAGTTCCAGGACGTGTGGTTCGCCTATGAGCCGGGGGAGTGGGTGCTGAAGGGCGTGTCCTTCCACGTGGACGCCCGGCAGACCGCCGCCTTCGTGGGGGCCACCGGGTCAGGCAAGACCACCATCCTGTCCCTGATCTGCCGGAACTACGACATCCAGAAGGGCCGCATCCTCATCGACGGGCGGGATATCCGCACCATCAAGATCTCCTCCCTGCGGCGGCAGTTCGGGCAGATGCTTCAGGACGTGTTCCTGTTCTCCGGCACCATCCGGGGGAATATCGTGCTGCGGGAGGAGGGGTTCACCGACCAGGAGATCTGGGACGCCTGCAAATACGTCAACGCCGACTCCTTCATCGGGCGGCTGGACAAGGGGCTGGACGAGGAGGTGCGGGAGCGGGGCGGGAACTTCTCCGCCGGACAGCGGCAGCTGTTGAGCTTTGTGCGCACCATCCTGCACAAGCCCGCCGTCATGATCCTGGACGAGGCCACCGCCAACATCGACACCGAGACGGAGCTGCTGATTCAGGACTCGCTGGAAAAGCTGCGCTCCATCGGCACCATGCTGATCGTGGCCCACCGCCTGTCCACCATCCAGCACGCCGACCAGATCATCGTGCTGTCCCACGGCGAGATCGTGGAGCGGGGGAACCACCAGGAGCTGCTGGCGAAAAAGGGCCGGTACTACCAGCTCTACACCCTGCAATTCAACAAGGA
>CASTQR010000063.1 GCA_949451265.1 uncultured Eubacteriales bacterium
ACAGTTTTGACAGGTTAGGAGGAAGCCTGATGGGTTCTGCCAGAGAGGCCGCGCTGATCACCCTGACCGCTTGTGAGCGGCAGGGGGCGTGGTCGGATGGATATTTGAAAAAGACACTGCGGGAGCAGGAACTGGACAAGCGGGACGCGGCGCTGGCCTCCCGGCTGTGCTATGGGGTACTGCAAAACAGGCTTCTGCTGGACTGGCAGCTGTCCCGGTTCTGCAATAAGAAGCTGGAGAAACTGGAGGCGCCGGTGCTGTGCGGGCTCCGGGCGGCGGTCTACCAGTTTCTGTTTTTGGACAAGATTCCACCCCGTGCGGCGGTGAATGAGGCGGTGGAGCTGACCAAGAAATACTGCCGCAATCCCAGGGCCGCCGGGATGGTGAACGGCATCTTGCGGGCCATGCTGCGGCAGAAGGATCTGCCGGAACCGGAGGGACATGACAAGGTAGAAACCTTGTCACTGAAATACAGCCATCCGCTGTGGCTGGTGAGGGAGTTTGTGGACTCGCTGGGTCCGGAGGGGACGGAACAGCTTCTCGCGGCGGACAACCAGCAGCCGCCCACCGCCGCCCAGGTCAATCCCCTCCGGGCCGATCCGGAGAAGCTGGCGGAGGAGCTGCGGGAGGCCGGGGCGGAGGTGGCGCCCCACCCGTGGATGCCCGGATGCCTGCTGTTGAGCGGGGCGGGGGATCTGGAGCGGCTGTCCGCCTTCCAGGAGGGCCGGTTTTATGTGCAGGATCCGGCGGCCCGCTTGGCGGTTACTGCCGCCGGGGTAAAGCCGGGCCAGCGGGTGCTGGACTGCTGTGCAGCCCCCGGAGGGAAGTCCTTTGCCGCCGCAATCGACATGGAGGATCGGGGAGAGGTGATCTCCTGTGATATCCATCCCCATAAGATCAAGCTGCTCCAGGCGGGGCGGGATCGGCTGGGGCTGTCCATCATCGAGCCCTGCCGCCAGAGCGCCGCTGAGTTGCGGGAGGAGTGGGTGGGCGGCTTTGACGCGGTGATCACCGATGTGCCCTGTTCTGGGCTGGGGATCATCCGCAAGAAGCCGGATATCCGCTATAAAAATCCCGAGGCGTTAGCGGGGCTGCCACAGGTTCAGCGGGGGATTTTAGACAATTGTGCCCGGTATGTGCGGCCCGGCGGGGTGCTGGTGTACTCCACCTGTACCGTGCTTCGGCGGGAAAATGAGGGCGTTGTGGACGGATTTCTGGCCGAATACCCAGAATTTACGCTGGAGCCCTTCACCCTGCCTGAATTTGGAGAACAGCCGGGGCGGATCACCTTCTGGCCCCATATTCACGGGACGGACGGGTTCTTTGTGGCCAAGCTGCGCAGAAAGGGGTGATCCCCGTGGTGGATCTGAAATCCATGACGCCCGAGGAGATGGAAGCCTGGTTTAAGGAACTGGGACAGCCCAGGTTCCGGGCCATGCAGGTGTTCCGCTGGCTCCACCGGGGAGTGGAATCCTTTGATGAGATGAGCGATCTGCCCAAGTCCCTGCGGGATGTGTTGAAGGCACAATGCCTCCTCACAGTGCCCAAGGTGGCGCGGAAGCAGGTGTCCCAGGTGGACGGCACCATAAAATACCTGTGGAGGCTTTTGGACGGAAATTGTATCGAGACGGTTTTGATGCGGTACAAGCATGGGAATACTATATGCGTGTCCAGCCAGGTGGGATGTAACATGGGCTGCGTGTTCTGCGCCTCCACTTTAGGCGGCAAGGTGCGGGACTTGACACCTGCTGAAATCCTTGACCAGATCATCTTTACCCAGAAGGACAGCGGAGCGGAGATCTCCAATATCGTGCTGATGGGGATTGGGGAGCCACTGGACAATTTTGACAACGTGACGCGGTTCCTGACGCTGGTAAACCACCCCGATGGAGTCAATATCGGGATGCGGCATATCTCCCTGTCCACCTGCGGGCTGATAAAGAAAATTGACAAACTGGCCCTTCTTGGGTTACAATTGACGTTAAGCGTCTCCCTCCACGCGCCGGATGACGAGACCCGGTCCCGGCTCATGCCGGTGAACAGGGCGGTGGGGGTGGGTCCGCTGATGGAGACCTGCCGCCGTTACTTTGAGACCACCGGGCGGCGGATCTCCTACGAGTACGCCATGATCGACGGGGTAAACGACAGCGACGCCCAGGCTGACCAGCTGGCGGAACTGCTCCGGGGACAGCCGGGGCACGTGAACCTGATCCCGCTGAACGATGTGGCGGAGTCGCCGCTGAAGCCCAGCCGCCGGGTGCGGCAGTTCCAGCAGCGGCTGGAGGGGCACGGCGTTACCGCCACGGTGCGCCGGAAGCTGGGGGGCGATATTGATGCCTCCTGCGGCCAGCTCCGGCGCAAGCATATGGACGGCGGGGACAGCCTTTGATTCCCGGAAGGGGGGACCTTCTATTATGAAATTGTTCGGCGTGACGGACGTGGGCCGTCACCGGAAGGACAACCAGGACAGCTATGCCTTTCAGAAGCTGGACGGGGCGGCCCTGCTGGTGGTATGCGACGGCATGGGCGGGGCCCAGGCGGGGAGCGTGGCAAGCTCCGTAGCGGTGGAGGCGTTTTCCGCCGCTGTGGAGGAACGGTTCGCCCAGGGGCCCCGGGACGACCCGGAGTGGTGGGAGGACGCGCTGGCGGAGGCCTGCGCCCAGGCCAACCGGAGGGTGTTTGAGCTGGCCCAGGCCAACCCGGAGTATCAGGGGATGGGCACCACGCTGGTGGCGGCCCTGGCCCTGCCGGGGGAGTCCTATGTGGTGAATGTGGGGGACAGCCGGTGCTACCTGCTGGAGAACGGGATGATCCGGCAGGTGACGGTGGACCATTCCCTGGTGCAGCTGTTGGTGGACCGGGGGGAGATCACCGCGGAGGAGGCCAGGCGGCACCCCCAGAAGAACCTGATCACCCGTGCCCTTGGGGTGGAGCCCACAGTGGCCTGTGACCTGCTGCGGGTGGAGACGGGGCAGGGCAGCCGCCTGCTGCTGTGCAGCGATGGGCTGTCCAACGTACTGCCCGACCCGGTGCTGCTGCGAACCGCTTTAGAGGAGCGGGAGCCGGAGGGACTGTGCCGCAGGCTGGTGGACATGACGCTGGAGCAGGGCGCGCCGGATAACGTGACTGTTGTCCTGGCGGAGCTGTAAGCAATCTGTAGGAGGACTTTTACCATGGATCAATACATAGGTAAAATGCTCGACAACCGATATGAAATCCTGGAGTGCATCGGCATGGGCGGTATGGCGGTGGTCTACAAGACCCGTGATCACCGGCTCAACCGTCTGGTGGCGGTGAAGATCCTGAAGCCGGAGCTGGCCCAGGACGCCGAATTCCGCCGCCGCTTCCATGACGAGTCCCAGGCGGTGGCCATGCTGTCCCACGCCAACATCGTGTCCGTGTACGACGTGAGCCGTTCCGATGGGCTGGACTATATCGTCATGGAGCTGGTGGACGGGCTGACGCTGAAGCAGTATATGCAGCGCCGGGGCACCCCCCTGAACTGGCGGGAGGCCCAGCACTTCATCACCCAGATCATGCGGGCGCTGAGCCACGCCCACTCCAGGGGTATTATCCACCGGGACATCAAGCCCCACAACATCATGGTCCTTCGGGACGGCAGCGTGAAGGTCACCGATTTCGGCATCGCCCAGCTGGCCAGCGCCGCCCAGAACACCATGACCCAGGAGGCCATCGGCTCCGTCCACTATATCTCCCCGGAACAGGCCAGGGGGAGCCACGTGGACTGCCGCACCGACATCTATTCTGCCGGCGTGGTGCTGTACGAGATGCTCACCGGGCGGCTGCCGTTTGAGGGGGACACCCCTATGGGTGTGGCAATTCAGCACATCAGCGCCATCCCGGTACCCCCCCGGAGCCTGAACCCGGACGTGCCCCAGGCCCTGGAGGACATCACCATGAAGGCCATGGCGCCGGACGCCAACCAGCGGTATGGCTCGGCGGACGAGATGCTGGACGATCTAAAGGAATTCCGCAAGAATCCGAACATGGAGGTGTCCCACCAGCCGGAGGTGGTGGATGAGCCCACCATGGTGGTGCCCGTCACCCGGAACGCCGCCGGGGACACGGGTTCCCACCGCCGGGAGCCTGCGCGGGAGCCGGAGCGCCGCTACCGGGAGGAGGAGCTGGACGAGTACGACGATCCGCCCCGTGGCGGGTCAAGTGTCGTGCCCGCGGTGGCCGCGATTGCGGTGATCCTGATCTTCATCGGCGGAATGGCGTTTTTCCTCTATAATTTCATGTTCAAGGGAATGTTTGAGGACAAGAAGGAGTACCAAGTGCCCTCCCTGCTGGGGTATACCATGGAGGATTTAAACAAGAACCCGGCCCTCTTAGGTGAGTTCAAAGTGGAGGAGGGGGATACCGTCTACAGCGAGGAGTATAAGGAGGGCGAGATCTGCGACCAGACCCCGGAGGCCAACACGAAAGTCAAGGAGGGGGAGCTGGTGATCAAGGTGACCATCAGCGGCGGCGAGGACAAGATGGTGATGCCCCCGGTGGACGGCTGGGAGTTCCGGAAGGCCCTGCTGAAGCTGCAAAATGAGATGGGGCTGGACGTGGAGGTGCAGGAGGAATTCTCTGACACCATCACCAAGGGCATGATCATCTCCTACACGCCCTTGGCCGATGTTGTGGTGGAAAAGGGCGACAAGGTGGTACTGGTGGTGAGCAAGGGTCCGGAGACCCCCAAGGTGGCCGTACCCAGCTTTGTGGGCTGGACGTTCGAGGACGTGGAACGGCAGCTTGGCACCATGGGGCTGATCCGGGGCAAGGTGGATAATCACCCCAGCGAGGAGTATTCCGAGGGCAGGGTGATCTGGCAGAGCGTGCTGGGCGAGGTGGAAAAGGGCAAGGTCATCGACTTCTGGGTGAGCACAGGCCCGGAGGAGACGGAGCCGCCGGAGACAGAGCCGCCCGCCACCGAACCGCCTGCTACGGAACCGCCTCCCACAGAGACACCCCTGCCCACGGAGAACGTGGGCATCCCCGCCAGCACCAAGCCGATCAACGTGGATCTCAGCGGATTTACTGGTACAGTGGAGGTGCGGATTGTGGTTGGGGATCAGGTGATTTTTGATGGATCAGTAGAGGCGTCCACCGGGGTGCTGAGCAAGCCGGCCACCGCATCCGGGCTCCAGAAGGTGTCCATCTATATCAACAACAACCTGGAGCGGGATTACACGGTGGACTTTTCACAACCATGACGGGCCGGATTGTCAAGGCCCTCAGCGGATTCTATTACGTGGACACGGGGGAGGGCGCTCCTGTCCCCTGCCGGGGGCGGGGGAGGCTCCGCCACCGGAAGCTCACCCCCCTGGTGGGGGACCGGGTGGAGATCAGCGCGCTGGACGACGGCACCGGGATGGTAGACGCCATCCTGCCCCGGAAGAACCAGTTCCGCCGCCCCATGGTGGCCAACATTGACCAGATGGTGATCATCGCATCGGGGGCCATCCCCATCACCGATCCCTTTCTTATCGACCGCATGGCGGCTATGGCGGAGTGGAAGGGGTGCGAGGTGCTGATCTGCTTTAACAAGTGCGATCTGGATCGGGCGGACGAGCTGGCAGCCGTCTACCGGGCGGCGGGGTTTTCCACCCTCCAGGTCAGCGCGGAGATGGGGGACGGCATCCCGGAACTGGCGACGGCAATCACTGGGAAGGTATCCGCCTTTACAGGAAATTCCGGCGTGGGCAAGTCCAGCATCCTCAACGCCCTCCAACCGGGGTTTGGCCTCCAGGTGGGGGACGTGAGCGAAAAGCTGGGCCGGGGCCGCCACACCACCCGCCATGTGGAGCTGTTCCCGGTGGTGGGCGGGCTGGTTGCGGACACGCCGGGTTTCTCCGCCTTTGACGTGGAGCAGATGGAGGCCATCCCCAAGCAGGAGCTGGCTGGAGCCTTCCGGGAGTTCCGGCCCTTCCTGGACAGGTGCCGTTTCCAGGGGTGCGCCCATGTGAAGGAGAAAGGGTGCGCCGTGCGGGAGGCGGTGGCGGCGGGGCAGATCGCTCCCAGCCGGCATAAAAGCTATATCCGCCTGTATGAACAGGCCAAGGAGATCCCGGAGTGGGAGACCCGGAAAAATTGAATGGAACCGGACAGCCCCCTTTTTCATATGCTGGTATAGATTCCAGCGTTGAGAAAGGGGGCAGTTTTCATGCGAGTCGTGGTGGTGAAGTTTCCGAAGGCGCTGTGCGGCCTGATGCGCAAGATCTTCCATATGGATTGAGAGAACCCGACATATCCCGGCCATTCCCCTCATATAGTGGACACAGAATACGTGCAAGGAGAGGAAGCCTATGGACATGGAGCTGCAGCGCATTGTGATGGAGGGCTACCGGCCCGTCAGCCAGGGGATGTTCTCCCAGGAGGAGACGTTGGAGAGCATTGTACCCGATGCCTTTCCGGACATCTCCCGGATTGTCTCCGCGGTGGGCAAGGTCTTTTTGAAGGATAAGGAACTGGGGGAAGGCTCCCTGCGGCTGTCCGGCGCCGCCCGGGTCACCGTGCTCTACATACCGGAGGGGGAGACGGACGTGCGGCCGTTGGAGGTGACTATCCCCTTCCAGTGCGTCCGGGACGATCCCCAGTTCCACGCCGGATGCCCGGTGCAGGCGGCGGTGTCTGCCGCCTCGGCGGACGCCCGCACCATCAACCCCCGGAAGATGCTGGTGCGGGTGAACCTGACGGTGTGGGCGGCGGCCTACCAGCAGGAGAAGCAGGAGCTGAGCTGTGACGTGAGCTGCGGGGAGGAAAGCGGGGTGGAGAAGCTGCTGACCCCCTGCAAGTGCTGCGTGATCCCCGACGTGGCGGAAAAGACGTTCACTTTCTCTGATGTGCTACGGCCCCCGGCCTCCAAGCCGGAGATGGAGGAGCTGCTGTTTTACCGGGCGGAGCTGGGGGCGGTGGATGCCAAGTTCATCGGCAAGAAGCTGGTGCTGAAGGGGGACATCCAGCTGGTGACGCTGTACCGGGGCGGGGAGGGGCTGGTGCCCCTGCGCTTCGAGCTGCCCTATTCCCAGATCCTTGACCTGGGGGAGACCACCGAGGAGGCGGAGCCGGAGGTGGTGATGACGCTGAAAAGCGTGGACTGCCACCTGCGGGAGGGGGAGCTGGAGGTGACGCTGGAGGCGCTGGCCCAGGCCGCGCTGTGGGTGCGCCGGTCGGTGACCCTCATCAGCGACGCCTACTGTCTCAAGCAGCCCATCGACGTGGAGCGCACGCCGGCCCGGCTGTGCACCATGGCGGAGCGGGCCAGCCGGAGGGAAACCGCCCGGAAGCTGTGCGAGTCGGGCATACCCGCCAAGCAGGTGCTGGACTGCGCCGTATCGGTGACCTCTATGGCCTCCGCCCCGGCGGAAGGTGGGATGGAGTTCACCGCCCAGGCGCTGGCGTCCATCCTCTATCTCAGCGAGGACGACGCGCTGTGCGGGGTGGAAGTGGACATTCCCGTGGCCTGCCGGGGGGAGCTGCCGCCGGGCTGTACCTGCACGTGTACCTGCCGCCCGGTGGGGGAGGCCACAGCCGTTCCTGTCACCGGCGGGCTGGAAGTGCGGTTTGAGGCGGAGTTTGCCTGGACTACCATCAAGGAGGAGCAGGCGGCCTGTGTCACCGACCTGAAGCCCAGCGCCGCCAAGGAGACGGGGGTGCGGCCCTCGGTGGTGATCCGCCGGGTGGAGCGTGGGGAGGCCCTGTGGGATATCGCCAAGTCCTGCGGCTCCACCGTGGAGGACATTTGCAGCGCCAATAACCTGCCTGCCAAGGAGGCGGCGGAGGGGGAGCTGCTGCTGATCCCGGCGAAAAGATGCTGAACAAAATGGGCGGCGTGGACAAAATCCACGCCGCCCTGTCATATTCTCCGGCTTGTTCCCATACATATAAGACGAGTATGCGGTGAGGAGGGTTCAGCTTTGGAAAACAAACTGTATGAAGATATCGCCCAGCGCACCCAGGGCGACATCTATATCGGCGTGGTGGGCCCCGTGCGGACGGGGAAATCCACCTTCATCAAGCGGTTCATGGAGACCCTGGTACTGCCCAAGATTGAGAACGCCTATATCCGGGATCGGGCCAGGGATGAACTGCCCCAGAGCGGTTCCGGCCGGGTGGTGATGACTGCCGAGCCCAAGTTCGTCCCGGAGGACGCGGTGGAGATGGCTATGGAGGACGGCGGGGTGTTTTCCGTCCGGCTCATCGACTGCGTGGGCTACATGGTGCCCAGCGCCCTGGGGCAGATGGACGGCGACCAGCCCCGAATGGTGATGACCCCCTGGTTCGACC
>CASTQR010000064.1 GCA_949451265.1 uncultured Eubacteriales bacterium
GGGGCAGCATCACCAGCCAGACGGCGGAGTACGCCCCCCACAGGGGCCAGAAGCGCAGGATAGTTTTCTTGAAGATAGTCCCGTCAAAGAACGATGTCCCGGACCGCATAGTCCTCACCTCCCATTTCATAGATGAAAATCTCCTCCAGCGTCAGGGGCAGGGCCTCCAGGAACAGCGGGTTCAGGGGCTTGAATTTCGCCTCCACGTCCTCCGCCGCCCCCCGGACGATGTAGGTATACACCCGCCCGATGTGGTCGGCGTGGAGGACAGACACCCCCTCCGGCAAAGCGGGGGGCTCCTCCGTCTCAAAGGCGATTTGCAGCTTCACAATGCCCCCCTGGAGCTCCGTGAGGGAACGCTCCAGCGCCACCTTCCCGCGGCTCAGAATGCCCACGTGGTCGCACACGTCCTCCAGCTCCCGCAGGTTGTGGGAGGACACCAGCACCGTGGTGCCCCGCTCCGCCACGTCCCCCATCAGCAGCGACCACACCTGCCGGCGCATGACGGGGTCCAGGCCGTCCACCGGCTCGTCCAGCAGCAGGTAATCCGGCTTGCAGCTCAGGGCCAGCCAGAACGCCGACTGCTTCTGCATCCCCTTGGACAGGCGGCGGATGGGCCGGCGTTCGTCCACCTCCGGGAAGGCCTCCTTCAATTTGGCGTACCGCTCCACATCAAAGGCGGGGTAAATGCCCCGGTAGAATTTCATCATGTCCCGTGTGGAGGCGGAGCCGAAATAGTACAGCTCGTCGGGAATCACCGCCATGCGCCGCTTCGCGGCGGGGTTTTCATAGATGGGCGCGCCCTCCAGCAAAATGTCGCCGGAATCCTGCCGGTAGGCCCCGCACAGGTGGCGCAGGATGGTGGATTTGCCCGCCCCGTTGGGGCCCACCAGCCCATAGATGGCCCCCTTGGGCACCGTCATGGTCAGCCCGTCCAGGGCGTGGAAGCCGTCAAAGCTCTTGACCACGTTCTTGACCTCGATCATTTCGCATCCTCCTTCCAGGCCGCGCACCGCTCCCCCAGCTCCGCCGGGGTCATGCCCAGGTAGACCAGCTCCTGGACGATGGCGTCCAGCTTGGCCAGCAGCTCCTCCCGCCGCTTGCCGGTGACGTCCTGGGGCAGGGCGGCGAAGCTCCCCTTCCCCGGCACCGAGTAGGCGTAGCCCTCGTGCTCCAGGGCTTCATAGGCCCTCTGGATGGTGTTGGGGTTGATGGCCAGCTGGGCGGCCATGGCCCGGACGGAGGGCAGCTTATCCCCCGGCGGGATGGCCCCCGTGATGATCAGGCGGCGCAGCCCGTCCCGCACCTGTTCGTAGATGGGGCGGCTGTCCCGGTAGTTCAGGCTCAACATAGCCCCGCCTCCTTTCAAGTTAATGTATTAGCTGTATTAGTACAATTATCATACCATAGATTCCAACCGCCGTCAACAGTTGAAAATTTTTCCAGATTTTCCGTTTAAAACTTGCATTAGACTGCTGACAAACGAGAACGACCCTGCTATAATGGGGCTGTACGGCCTGACAGACCTGGGCCGGGTGTCAAAATGAAAAGGAGTTTTTCCTATGTCCAAGCAAGAACTGAACGCCGCCGCCTTCCTGGACTGCGTCGCCCCCCTGCTGGAGAGCAGCGAGGTGGCCTCCATGAAGCAGTGGGGGCGGCACTACTCCACCACCTGCTATGACCACTGCCTGTTCGTGTCCTATGTGGCCTTCCGGCTGGCCCGGTACTTCGGCTGGGACTACCGGGCGGCGGCCCGGGCGGGGCTGCTCCATGACCTGTACCTCTACGACCCCGCCGACCGCTCCGCCCACCCCGGCAACCAGTGCCTGGACCACCCGGAGTTCGCCCTGCGCAACGCCGCCGCCCTCTGCCCCGACCTGACGGACAAGGAGCGCAACGCCATCGTGTCCCATATGTTCCCCCTGGCGGTGCACCTGCCCCGGTCCCGCGTGGCGGTGGCGGTGAACCTGGCGGACAAGTTCTGCGCCACCCTGGAGCTGGTCCATCTCCACCGCAGCCGCCGGATCCGGCGGTGGCTCCCCGCCCCCGCCCACAGCTGAGGGCCTGGGCTCTCGCCGTTTTCACCGCTTCCTCCCCTTTTTTCGACAGAATTTTGGTGAAATGGGACATTTTAGCCAAAACGTGAAAAAACCTTTCAAAATGCCGAAACTTCTGATATAATGCTTCCAACGGCCTCCCCAGGCCGCCGTGATCCGTTCGCGCTGAAATCCGGCTTGGATTTAATCATAGTCCCCACTCACCAACGATGACTGATTTAAGAGAGGAAGTTGCGAAGCATGATCTCACACGGCAAGGATTTGAAAATTTTCTCCGGCAGCTCCAACAAGGCCCTGGCCCAGGGCATCTGCAAGGAGCTCAGCATCCCCCTGGGCAACGCCGAGACCGGCGCCTTCTCCGACGGCGAGAATTTCGTGTCCATCTACGAGACCGTCCGGGGCTCCGACGTGTTCGTGGTGCAGTCCACCAGCTCCCCGGTGAACGACAACCTGATGGAGCTGCTGATCATGATCGACGCCCTCCGCCGGGCCAGCGCCGGCCGGATCACCGCCGTCATCCCCTACTTCGGCTACGCCCGGCAGGACCGCAAGACCAAGCCCCGGGACCCCATCTCCGCCAAGCTGGTGGCCAACCTGATCACCACCGCCGGCGCCGACCGGGTGCTGACCATGGACCTCCACGCCAACCAGATCCAGGGCTTCTTCGACATCCCGGTGGACAACCTGATGGGCTCCCCCGTGTTTGTGGACCACTTCTTCCGCCGCTTCGCCCCGGTGCATGAGCAGACCATGGTGGTGTCCCCGGACGTGGGCAGCGTGGCCCGGGCCCGCTCCTTCGCCCAGAAGCTGGAAATGTCCATGGCCATCGTGGACAAGCGCCGCCAGAAGGCCAACTCCTCCGAGGTGATGAACATCATCGGCGACGTGACGGGCAAGAACGTGATCCTGCTGGACGACATGGTGGACACCGGCGGCTCCCTGTGCCACGCCGCCAAGGCCCTGGTGGAGATCGGCCATGCCCAGTCCGTCACCGCCTGCGCCAGCCACGGCGTGCTGTCCGGCCCCGCCATTGAGCGGATCAACGAGTCCGTCATCGACGAGGTGGTGTTCCTGGACACCATCCAGCCCAAGGACAATATCGCGGAAATCTGCCCCAAGATCAAGTACCTGTCGGTGGCCCACCTGTTCGCCGAGGCCATCGAGCGGATCTATGAGGAGCGTTCTGTGTCCAAGCTGTGGAGCTGACGTTGGGGCGGGGGCCCCTTCTCCGCCAAGAGGGAATCAATACAGAGAGAAACCCGCTCCGGGGCCATGCGCGCCCCGGGGCGGTTGTGCCCTTTGGCCCTAAGCCCTCCCCCCACAGGGGGGGGCGGCACGGCAAGGCCGTGACGGGTGAGGGGGCGTAAAGGGGCGCTCCATGTGCCCGCCCCCTTCCAAGGGGGAGGCTTTTTGCGAGGTGTTTTTTATGCTGTTTCAAAAAAAACCCCCTGTGTCCTGGCTCGTGGTGGGCCTGGGCAATCCGGGGGACAAGTACGACGGCACCCGCCACAACGCGGGCTTCCTGGCTGTGGACGCCCTGGCGGATCAGGGCCGCTTTGCCGTTACCCGGATCAAGTTCAAGGCCCTCACCGCCCAGGCGGACGTGGGCGGGCAGGGGGCGCTGGTGATGAAGCCCGCCACCTATATGAACCTGTCCGGCGAGGCGGTGGGGGAGGCGGCCCGGTTCTACAAAACCGCCCCCGACCACGTGCTGGTGATCTCCGACGACGTGGATCTCCCCCTGGGCAAGCTGCGCATCCGGACAGGGGGCTCCGCCGGGGGGCACAACGGCCTGAAAAGCATTATCCAGCACCTGGGCACCGACCAGTTCCCCCGGATCAAGATCGGCGTGGGGGGCAAGCCCCACCCGGACTACGACATGGCGGACTGGGTGCTGGGCAGGCTCCAGGGGGAGGACAGGAAGGTCATGGAGGACGCCGCCAAACGGGCGGCGGAGGCCGTCGCCTGCTACCTGGAGGACGGGCCCCAGAGGGCCATGAACCGCTACAACTGAGGGTATCCCATGAAACAGCTGCTGAACATCCTGAATACGGTGCCGGAATACCTCCGCCTGGAGGCCGCCCTGGAGGGCGGGCGCTCCCCGGTGGAGGTGTCCGGCCTGTCCCCCGTCCACCGGGCCCACTTCGCCGCCGGGCTGCTCACCCGGCTGGGGGCGCCGGTGGTGCTGGTGTGCGCCGACGAGGGGGAGTGCCAGCGTCTCGCCGCCGACGTGACGGCGCTGACGGGGGTGCCCGCCGTCACCCTCTGCGCCCGGGAATTCTTGTTCCACGAGGGGGCGGCGGCCTCCCGCCAGTGGGAGCACCAGCGGATCGCCGCCTTCCGGGCCATGGCCCAGGGCAAGGCCCCCCTCATCGCCGCCACGGTGGAGGGGCTGTTACAGCGCACCCTGCCGCCGGACGAGCTGGCGGATCACGTGGTGGACATCGAGCTCACCGGGAGCTACGACCCGGAGGGGCTGGCCGACCGCCTGTCCGCCCTGGGCTACACCCGCTGCCAGCAGGTGGAGGGGGTGGGCCAGTTCGCCCTGCGGGGGGGCATCCTGGACGTGTTCTCCCCCGGCATGGACAACCCGGTGCGGGTGGAGTTCTGGGACCGGGACGTGGACTCCATGGGCCTGTTCGACGTGTCCTCCCAGCGGCGGGTGGGGAAGCTGGACAAGGCGGAGTTCCTGCCTGTCAGCGAGCTTCTGCCCGTGAAGGATGAAAACGGGAACTGGGAACGGCTCACTGACCGCCATCTCCCCGCCCGGTACAAACAGCTGGCCACCGCCGCCCACCACCTGCCAGCCGGGGCCGTGGTGTGCCTCAGCGAATCCAGCCGGGTGGCGGAGCGGGGCAAGAACTGGCTGTGGCAGCTGAACGAGGACGTGAAAACCCTCATCGAAAACGGCGCAGTGGACGGGAAGCACGCCGCCTTTGCCGCGGGGCTGGACGACCTGATGGGGTCGCTGTCCAACCACGCTCTCTGCTTCCTGGACTCCTTCACCACCTCCAACCCCCCCCTGCCCCCCAGAGCCATCCTGTCCGCCCAGGGGCGGCAGCTCCCCTCCTTCGGGGCCAGCCTGGACGCGGCGGCGTCTGACCTGGCCCAGCTCCAGAACGCCAACACCGGGGCGGTAGTGCTGGTGGGCAGCGAGCAGCGGGCGCTGAATTTGCAGTCCCTCCTGCGGGAGCGGAAGATCCGGTCGGCGGTGGACTTCCAGCTCCACGACCTGCCCCAGCCGGGGAACATCACCATCGCCGTGGGCGGGCTGTCGGCGGGCTTCGACTACATCGGCTGTCCCTACGCCGTCCTCACCGAGGAGGGAAACGAGCCCCGGAAAAAGGGCAAGCGCCTGAAGCACGCCGCCGACCGCCGCAAGGTGGACTCCTTCACCGACCTGACCCCCGGCGACCTGGTGGTGCACGAGCACCACGGCATCGGCCGTTTCGTGGGCATGGTGAAGATGCAGGTGGACGGGGTGGACAAGGACTACGTCAAGCTGGCCTACGCCGGCACGGACACCCTGTACGTCCCCGCCACCCAGCTGGACGCCATCGCCAAATACATCGGCGGCGGGGACGACCCGGAAAAGAAAAAGCTGTCCAAGCTGGGCGGCGCCGACTGGGAGAAGGCCAAGGCCCGCACCCGGAAGGCGGTGAAGGATCTGGCCAAGGGCCTGATCCAGCTCTACGCCCAGCGACAGCGCCAGCCGGGGTACGCCTTCGCCCCCGACAGCCCCTGGCAGAAGGAGTTCGAGGACGATTTCCCCTACAACGAGACGGAGGACCAGCTCCGCTCCGTCACCGAGATCAAGCGGGACATGGAGGCCCCCAAGCCCATGGACCGCCTGCTGTGCGGCGACGTGGGCTACGGCAAGACGGAGGTGGCCCTCCGGGCGGTGATGAAGTGCGTGCTGGACGGCAAGCAGGCGGCGATTTTAGTGCCCACCACCGTGCTGGCCCGGCAGCACTACCTCACCGCCAAGGGCCGCTTCGCCAAATACCCGGTGGAGATCGATTTGGTAAGCCGCTTCCGCACCCCCGCCCAGATCAAGAAAACCCTGGCGGGGGTGGAGGACGGCTCGGTGGATGTGCTCATCGGCACCCACCGGCTGCTGCAAAAGGACGTGCGGTTCAAGGACTTGGGCCTGCTGGTGGTGGACGAGGAACAGCGGTTCGGCGTCACCCACAAGGAACGGCTGAAGGAGCTGTCGAAACAGGTGGACGTGCTGACCCTGTCCGCCACCCCCATCCCCCGCACCCTGAATATGGCCCTCAGCGGCATCCGGGATATGTCCGCCATTGAGGAGCCCCCCGCCAGCCGCCAGCCCGTGCAGACCTACGTGCTGGAGCACGACTGGTCGGTGCTGGCCGACGCCATGCGCCGGGAGCTGGAGCGGGGCGGGCAGGTGTACTACCTCCACAACCGGGTGGACACCATCCAGCGCACCGCCGCCCGGATCAAGGAGATGCTGGGGGAGGACGCGGAGATCGCCGTGGGCCACGGCAAGATGAGCCAGGACGAGCTGAACGACGTGATGACCCGCGTCTCCGACGGGGAGGTGGACGTGCTGGTGTGCACCACCATCATCGAGACGGGCATCGACATCGCCAACGTGAACACCCTGATCATCGAGGACGCGGACAGGATGGGGCTGGCCCAGCTCCACCAGATCCGGGGCCGGGTGGGCCGCTCCCCCCGGCGGGCCTACGCCTATATGACCTACCGCCAGGGCAAGGTGCTGACGGAGATCGCCGCCAAGCGGCTGTCCGCCATCCGGGAGTACGCCGAGTTCGGCTCGGGGTTCAAGATCGCCATGCGGGATCTGGAGATCCGGGGGGCGGGGAACCTGCTGGGCCCGGAGCAGTCCGGCTTCCTCATGAGTGTGGGGTATGACCTGTATCTGAAACTGCTGGAGGAGGCCGTCTTGGAGGAGAAGGGGGAGAAGCCCCAGGTCCTGCCCGAGTGCGCGGTGGATCTGACGGTGGCGGCCTCCATCCCGGACCGGTACGTCCCCGACGCGGGCCAGCGGATGGATCTGTACCGCCGCATCGCCCGGATCCGCACCGGGGAAGACGCCGACGACATGACCGACGAGCTCATCGACCGCTTCGGCGACCCGCCCCGGCAGGTGAACAACCTGATCTCGGTGGCCCTCCTCCGGGGGCAGGCGGCGGCCTGTTCCATCACCGAGATCACCCAGAAGGGCGGGGCCCTCATCTTCACCCTGGACCAGTTCGGGCTGGAGCCCATCGCCGCCCTGGCGGGGCAGTATCCGGGGCGGATGCTGTTCTCCCCCGGCGACAAACCGGCCCTCACCCTGAAGCTGAAAAAGGGGGAGGATCCCCTCCGGGCCTCCGCCCAGGCGGTGGAGCGGTACGCCGCCCTGCTGGCGGGTAGCTAAGCCTTCCCCCTTACACCATACCCGGATGGATCGGTAACAGTTTGCATTTTCCCGCCCGGTGGTGTATAATACCACTCAGTCTTTTTCCTGACAAATCTTATCTCACGGATTGGAGCATGAAATGAAACATTGGAACCGTCTCGCGGCCCTGGCCCTGTCCGGGGCGCTGGCCCTCTCCCTGTGCGCCTGTAACCTCTCCGGCAAGCCCACGGGCGGCGGCCCCTCCGCCGCCCCCAGCCCGTCCCAGGCCCCCTCCCCCGCCCCCTCCGTGGACGTGGACCTGACCCAGGACGTGCTGGCCTTTTCCGCCGGGCTGTCCGGCGCCGACCCCCTGCTGACCGTGGGGGACGCCCAGATCACCGCCGACCTGGCCCTGTACTGGCTGGGGATGAGCTGCAATAACTTCCTGTCCCAGTACGGGATGTTCGGCCTCCAGCTCACCGACAAGCCCGACCCCAACGGGGAGGGCACCTACGCCGACATGATGCTGGACAGCGCCGCCGGCATTGCCGCCTACTACACTGTGCTGCGGCAGAAGGCGGCGGAGCTGGGCTGCCTGCCCACCGACGCCCAGGTCCAGGCCGCCAAGGACGAGATGATGAAGAACGGCGAGGACGAGTACCAGCTCATGAAGGACGCCTTCGGCCTGTCCGATGAGTCCATAGAGTACCTGTTCCTCACCGGCACCTATTACAAGAACGTGAAGGACGCCATGATCCCCACCGCCACCGACGAGATGCTGAACAACTACGCCTACCAGGCCAAGCACATCCTCCT
>CASTQR010000065.1 GCA_949451265.1 uncultured Eubacteriales bacterium
GGCGGCGGCGGGGCCCGGTGGTGGTGATTCTGGCGGCGGCCATCGGCCTGCTGCTGTGGGGCGGGCGGATGCTGCTGGACAACCGGACGCCGGATGTGCAGATCGCCATCGTCCACGCCCAGCCCCTGCCCGACGGAGTGCGGGCGGCGCTGGAGCGCTCCCTGGCGGAGCTGGCGGGGGATCTGAACGGGGACGGCGCGGTCGTCGCCCAGGTGAACGACTACACCGTGGTGTTCGACGGGTCCGCCACGGACTCGGACCTCCAGACCGCCGGCTCCACCCAGCTGGTGACGGATCTGGCCCTGGGGGACAGCGCCCTCTTTGTGGTGGAGGACCCGGACGGCTTCCTGGCCTGGTACGCCGACAAGGTGGACGGGGGCGGGGCCGCGCTATGGGCGGACTGCCCCGCCCTGGCGGCGCTGGACGCGGGCACGTGGTCAGCGCTGGAGGACATGGACACCGACCGGACGGGGCAGGAGCTGCTGGCCCCCCTCACCGTGCTGCCCGCCGGGGCGGCAGGGGAGGACGCGCTGGCGGCGCTGTTAGGACGGTAAAACCGGACATGGCAAAGAGGCCGTCAAGCCCTGGGGCTTGACGGCCTCTTTGCGTGTTTGGGGACACTACTCCTCCTGCTTGTCCCGCCACTGGGCGATGGCGTCCAGGAACTCCCTGCCGTACCGCTGGGCCTTCACCGTCCCCACGCCGGACACCTCCAGGAACTCGTCGGGGGTGGCGGGCTGGCGGGCGGCCATGTCCAGCAGGGAGGCGTTGGAGAACACCACGTAGGCGGGCACCCCTGCGGAGGCCGCCAGCCTGGTGCGCAGGGCCCGAAGAATTTCCAGCAGCTCCGGGTCGGCATCTGCGGCGGGGAGGGGGGCGGGCTGGGCGGACGGGCGGCGCTCCCGGCGGTCGGCCTTTTGGCCTACAAATGTCACCCGCTCGCCGTGGAACAGCACCCCCTTGGCCTGGGGGGCGGTGCGCAGGACGGGGTAGTCCGTGCCGTCCAGGAAGAGGTAGCCCTGCTCCACCAAAAAGTCGATCCAGGCCCGGATCTGGGTGCGATCCACGTCCTTCATAATGCCGTAGGTGGGCAGCTTGTCCAGGCCCAGCTGAAGGATCCGCTGTTCCTTACTCCCCCGGAGGAGCTGGATGATGGCCGCCACCCCCAGAGAGGAGCGGTACTGCCGCTCCACCCGCGTCACGGCGGACAGGATCTTCTGGGCCTCCACCGTGATGTCCCGCCGCTCCAGCTCCCCGGTGCAGTTGGAGCACTTGCCGCAACTGTCTGGGGCGTCCTCCCCAAAGTACCGCAGCAGGTAGGCCCGCAGACAGCCGCTGGTCTTGCAGTAGCCCACCATCCGCTCCAGGCGGCGGAGGTCCCGGAGGCGGAGCCGTTCCCGGTCCTCCGGCTCCAGCGTCTCGTTTTCCTGGGCGTTGTTGATGAGGAATTTGGCGGTGCGCACGTCGTTTTCCCCGAACAGCAGTGCACAGTGGGCGTAGGCCCCGTCCCGGCCCGCCCGGCCCGCCTCCTGGTAGTAACTCTCCACGTCCTTGGGCATATTGTAGTGCACCACAAAGCCCACGTTGGACTTGTCGATGCCCATGCCGAAGGCGTTGGTGGCCACCATGACCCGGGCCCGGTCGTAGACAAAGTCCTCCTGGTTCTGCCGCCGCTCGCTGTCGGGCAGGCCCGCGTGGTAGCGGGTGGCGGACACACCGCCGGCAAGGAGGGCGGTACACACCGCCTCCACCGTCTTGCGGGTGGCGCAGTAGACGATGCCGCTCTGGCCGGGGCGCTCCGCGAGGAACCGCTTTAAGTAGCCCTCCTTGTCCCAGGGGCGGACGGTCTCAAAGAACAGGTTGGGCCGGTCGAAGCCGGTGGTGAGGGACAGGGGATCGTCCAGCAGCAGGAGCCGCCGGATGTCCTCCTTCACCTGGTCGGTGGCGGTGGCGGTGAAGGCCCCCACCACGGGGCGGCGGGGGAGCTGCTGTAAAAACTCCGGTATGCCCAGGTAGCTGGGCCGGAAGTCCTGCCCCCACTGGGAGACGCAGTGGGCCTCGTCCACCGCCACCAGGGGGATATCCGCCTCCCGGGCCAGGGAGAGGAAGGCGGGGGCGGTGAGGCGCTCCGGCGCCGCGTACAGCAGCTTGTAGTCCCCCCGGCGGGCCCGGCGGAGCACGTCCCGGTACTCCTCCTGGGAGAGGGTGGAGTTGAGGAAGGCGGCGGGTATGCCCGCCTGCCCCAGGGCCGCCACCTGATCCTTCATCAGCGCGATCAGCGGGGAGATCACCAGGGACAGCCCCGGCAGCAGCAGGGCGGGGAGCTGGTAGCACACCGACTTGCCCGCCCCGGTGGGCATGACGCCCAGCACGTCCCGGCCGGACAGGAGGGCGTCGATCAGGGCTTCCTGCCCGGGGCGGAACCGGCTGTGGCCAAAGTGCCGCTTCAGGGCCTCGTATTTGTCCATGGGATCGCCTCCCTTCAACGGGGTTCTTTTTTATAGTGTAGCACAATCCGCCGGGCCGGGCAAGGGGCCCTGCTTCCGGTACTCCCGGGGCAGGAGGCCGAAGGTCTCCTTAAAGGCGGCGGTAAAGCGGCTGGGGCTGTCGTAGCCCACGGCCTGGGCGATGTCCGCCACGCTGCGTTCCGTCTCCCGGAGGAGCCTGGCGGCCTGCTCCATGCGGTGGCCCTTGATGTGGGCCGCCAGGGACGCGCCGTAGACCGCCTTGAACGCCGCTTTCAGCGTGGTGGGGTTGATGTGGTACTGCCGGGACAGGGCCTCGATGGTGATCCGCCGGTCCATGTGCCGGAGGAGCTGGTCGTGGACGTCCCGGACGATGTCCAGCAGCTCCGGCGGGGCGTCCCCGGCATCGCCGCCGCAGTCCTCCGGGCAGGTGATCTCCATGATCCGCTCCATCATCTGGTGGAGCAGGCGGCTGCGCTCCGTGTCAGCCGCCCGGTAGTAGACCTCCTTGCCCACCCGGCGGCTGACAATGAGGCCGCTGGTTTTCAGCGCCCGGAGGTGGTGGGACAGGGCGGGGCTGGACATATTCATCAGGGCGGACAGGTTGACCACGCACTCCTCGCAGTGGCACAGCAGCCAGAACAGGCGCAGGCGGGTGGGGTCGTCCAGCTGCTTGAACAGGTCGGCCACCGTCTGGAAGTGTTCGACGCAGTTGAGCTGCCTTTGCAGCAGGAGGGTGTCCCTCCCCTCGCCGTGGCGGTGGGGCAGGCTGAGCTCGTCCATGGTTCCGTCTCCTTTCGCGGGTTCGCCCAAATGGAAATTTGTTTCGCCCATTCGGCAGGGAATGGGCCGGGGGCCTTGACCGCCGCCCCTGACGGCATTATACTATGGCCATGATGATTAAACAAGTACTTAATTATCAAACCAAACAAATTCATGGAGGGACGCTGCTATGAAGAAAACCTATAAGATCGAAGTGGACTGCGCCAACTGCGCCAACAAGATGGAGGAGGCCGCCCAAAAGACCGCCGGGGTGCGGGGGGCCACCGTCAATTTCATGACCCAGAAGATGGTGGTGGAGTTCGACGAGGGGCAGGAGCCCAAGGCCGTCATGCAGCAAGTGCTGGCCGCCTGCAAAAAGGTGGAGCCGGACTGCGAGATCTTCCTGTGAGCCAACGCCCCCTTGGGGCCCGTCCCGGGCTTCAAGGGGGATTTTCCCCGGCGGACGGGGTAATTTGTGGAAAGGAGCTTCCCTATGCAGGAGCTTATCATCAACGGGCTGCTGGCCCTGGTGGTGCTGATGGCGGCGGTTCTGCGGTTTGCCGTCGGCGCCCGCCCGGACAGCGGCATGACCAAAAAACAGAAAACCATGCTGGTGCGGATTCTCGCCGCCTCCGCCCTGCTGCTGGGCCTCCAGCTGCTGCCGGCGGCGGTGTTCGAGGGGCTGGACGGGGCGCTGTTCCCCGGTGCGGGGCGGTGGGCCCGGTTCGCCCTGTACCTGGTGGACTATTTCCTCATCGGCTATGACATTCTCCGCAAGGCGGTGAAGGGGATCCTCAACCGGCAGGTGTTCGACGAGAACTTCCTCATGGCGGTGGCCACCGTGGGGGCCATGGCCCTGGCCATTTACGAGAACGGCGACTACCTGGAGGCCATCGCCGTCATGCTGTTCTACCAGATCGGCGAGTGGTTCCAGAGCTACGCCGTGGGCAAAAGCCGCCGGAACATCAGCGAGCTGATGGACATCCGCCCCGACTACGCCAACGTGGAGCGGGACGGGAAGCTGGAGCAGGTAGACCCGGACGAGGTGGAGATCGGCAGTATCATCATCGTCCAGCCGGGGGAGAAGGTGCCCATCGACGGGATCATCGTGGAGGGGGCGTCCAGCCTGAACACCAGCGCCCTCACCGGGGAGAGCCTGCCCCGGGAGGCCAAAACCGGGGACGAGGTCATCAGCGGCTGCGTCAATATGACCGGCGTGCTGAAGATCCGGACCACCCGGGAGTTCGGGGAGTCCACCGTGTCCAAGATCCTGGATCTGGTGGAGAACGCCAGCTCCCGCAAGTCCAGGTCGGAGGACTTTATCTCCAAGTTCGCCCGGATCTACACCCCCGCCGTCTGCTACAGCGCCCTGGCCCTGGCGGTGGCGCCGCCCCTGGTGCGTATGCTGGCGCTGGGCGTGTCCCCGGACTGGGGCACCTGGATCTACCGGGCCCTCACCTTCCTGGTGATCAGCTGCCCCTGCGCCCTGGTGATCAGCATACCCCTGAGCTTCTTCGCCGGCATCGGCGGGGCCAGCCGGGAGGGGGTGCTGGTGAAGGGCTCCAACTATCTGGAGATCCTGTCCCAGGTGAAAACCGTGGTGTTCGACAAGACGGGCACCCTCACCCAGGGCGTGTTTGAGGTGAACGGCATCCACCACAGCGCCATCCCGGAGGAGAAGCTCCTGGAGTATGCCGCCCTGGCGGAGAGCGCCTCCTCCCACCCCATCAGCAAGAGCTTGCAGCGGGCCTGCGGGAAGGAGCTGGACCGGAACCGGGTGACGGATATCCAGGAGATCAGCGGCAACGGCGTCACCGCCAAAGTGGACGGCGTGGAGGTGGCGGCGGGGAACGACAAGCTGATGAAGCGGCTGGGCATCACCCCCGTGGACTGCCACGACACGGGAACCATCATCCATATGGCCGTCAACGGGGCCTACGCGGGGCACATCGTCATCTCCGACGTGGTGAAGCCCCACGCCAAGGAGGCCATCTCCGCCCTGAGGCGGGCGGGGGTGGCCCGGACGGTGATGCTCACCGGGGACGGGGAGAAGGTGGCCCGGCAGGTGGCGGCGGAGCTGGGCGTCAACCAGGTGCGGGCGGAGCTGCTGCCGGCGGACAAGGTGGCCCAGGTGGAGGAGCTGCTGGAACAGAACTCCGGCAAGGCGAAGCTGGCCTTCGTGGGGGACGGCATCAACGACGCGCCGGTGCTGTCCCGGGCGGACATCGGCGTGGCCATGGGGGCCATGGGCTCGGACGCGGCCATTGAGGCGGCGGACATCGTCCTCATGGACGACGACCCCATGAAGATCGCCAAGGCCATCAGGATCTCCCGGAAGTGCCTGGGGATCGTGTACCAGAACATCGTCATGGCGTTAGGGGTGAAGGCCGCCTGCCTGGTGCTTGGGGCGGCGGGCATCGCCAATATGTACCTGGCGATTTTCGCGGATGTGGGCGTGATGATCCTGGCGGTGCTGAACGCCATCCGGTGTCTGTTTGTGAGGAAGCTGTGAGGGGGTAAGCCCTATATGCTTGACCGCCGCCTGGGGCTGGGCCCTGGGCGGCGGTTTCACCAATCGCCGCTTGAAGCTGGGAATTGGCAGGGAAATCAGGAGCATTCCGGTTTGGAGGGAGAACAATATGGCATTTCAGATAATCGCTATCGCGGCCTTGATCACGTTTTACGGCTGCTATTTTGTGAAAATGCTCCGTCAGAAAAAGCGGGGCATACAGACCGACCAAATTGGAAAGAACAAAGCCGGTTTTATGAAATTCGTGGAGGTTGGTATGAAAGCCGCCGCTGTCCTTGTGGCGGCGGCGGGGTTCGTCAGTATTTTCGTGGGGGCAAGCCACAGTCCCGCCGCTGTTCGGATCATGGGCGCAGTGATGAGCGCTGCGGGAACAATCGTATTTATTTCCGCGGTTCAAGCTATGGGCGACAGCTGGCGGGCGGGCGTTTCCAAAACCGAAAAAACGGAGCTTGTGACAAGCGGCATTTATCAGCTCAGCCGCAACCCCGCCTTTTTAGGATTTGATCTTTTGTATATTGGCACGCTGCTGATGTTTTTCAACTGGATCTTGTGCGCCCTGACCATTTTCGCCGTCGTCATGTACCATATGCAGATTGTCTGTGTGGAGGAAGGCTTCTTGCTTGCCGCGTTTGGAGACGAGTATTTGCAATACAGGAAAGAGGTCTGCCGCTATCTTGGGCGAAAACGATAAAGCGATAAATGCGGTCCGCCCCCTTGCAATCCCGCCTGGTTTCCGATATAATATCCTGACTTGAACCTGCTAAAACTTCACCCAAGGGAGTGTTCACATTGAAATACGAATTCGCCGCCATCGAGCCCAAGTGGCAGAAGCGATGGGAGGAGGCCAAGGTCTACGCCGCCGCCGACCAGGGCGAAAAGCCCAAGTTCTACGGCCTCATTGAGTTCCCCTACCCCTCCGGCCAGGGGCTCCACGTGGGCCATCCCCGGCCCTTCACCGCCATGGACATCGTCACCCGGAAAAAGCGGATGGACGGTTATAACGTGCTGTTCCCCATCGGCTTCGACGCCTTCGGCCTGCCCACGGAGAACTTCGCCATCAAAAACCACATCCACCCCGCCATTGTGACGAAGCAGAATATTGAGAACTTCACCCGCCAGCTGAAAATGCTGGGCTACGGCTTCGACTGGGATCGGGTGGTGGACACCACCGACCCCAATTACTACAAGTGGACCCAGTGGATCTTCCTCCAGCTCTACAAGAAGGGGCTGGCCTACAAGGCCACCATGCCGGTGAACTGGTGCACCTCCTGCAAGTGCGTCCTTGCCAACGAGGAGGTCGTCGAGGGCGTGTGCGAGCGGTGCGGCTCCCCGGTCATCCGCAAGGAGAAATCCCAGTGGATGCTGAAGATCACCGAGTACGCCCAGCGGCTCATCGACGACCTGGACGGCCTAGACTTCATCGAGCGCGTCAAAATCCAGCAGCGCAACTGGATCGGCCGCTCCACCGGCGCGGAGGTCACCTTCAAGAGCACCGCCGGGGACGACATCGTGGTGTTCACCACCCGGCCCGACACCCTGTTCGGGGCCACCTACATGGTGCTGTCCCCGGAGCACGAGCTGGTGAAGAACTGGCTGGAGGGCGGGAAGCTCCATAACGCTGACGAGGTGCGGGCCTACCAGAAAACCGCCGCCTCCAAGTCCGACCTGGAGCGCACCGAGCTGAACAAGGAAAAGACGGGCGTCTGCCTGGACGGCGTGAAGGGTGTGAACCCCGTCAACGGGAGGGAGATCCCCATATTCATCTCCGACTACGTGCTGTCCACCTACGGCACCGGAGCCATCATGGCAGTCCCCGCCCACGACGACCGGGACTGGGAGTTTGCCAAGAAGTTCGGCTGTGAGATCATCGAGGTGGTGTCCGGCGGGGAGGACGTGCAGAAGGCCGCTTTCACCGCCAAGGACGAGACGGGCATTCTGGTGAACTCCGACTTCCTCAACGGCCTCACGGTGAAGGACGCCATCCCCGCCGTCACAAAGTGGCTGGAGGAGAAGGGCATCGGCTCCGCCAAGGTGAACTACAAGCTCCGGGACTGGGTGTTCTCCCGCCAGCGGTACTGGGGCGAGCCCATCCCCATGGTGTACTGCGAAAAGTGCGGCTGGCAGCCCCTGCCCGAGGATCAGCTTCCCCTGCTGCTCCCCGATGTGGAGAGCTACGAGCCCACTGACGACGGCGAATCCCCCCTGTCCAAGATGACGGACTGGGTGAACACCACCTGCCCCTGCTGCGGAGGCCCCGCCAAGCGGGAGACGGACACCATGCCCCAGTGGGCGGGCTCCTCCTGGTACTTCCTGCGGTATATGGATCCCCACAACGATAAGGCGCTGGCTTCTAAAGAAGCTCTTGACTACTGGTCCCCGGTGGACTGGTATAACGGCGGCATGGAGCACACCACCCTCCACCTGCTCTACTC
>CASTQR010000066.1 GCA_949451265.1 uncultured Eubacteriales bacterium
TGCGCTCCCACCTGGGGCTGTACGCCATCTCCACCGTGGGCATCATCAACAACGCGGACGAACTGGTGGAGGGCTACTTCAACGGCCACGCACGGCAGTTTATGGCCATGAGCTCCGGCAAGGTGAACGCCTCCGAGCTCACCGCCGCCCTCATCAACCAGAAGGACACCCTGGTGGACGGCATCAGGTACGCCCAGGAGGTCATTGACGGCTCGTCCACCATCCTCATCCTTACCCCTGACGGCATCGTGGCCGCCCGGGACAAGCTGGGCCGCCTGCCGGTGCTGATCGGCAAGAATGACGAGGGCTGCTGCGTGTCCTTCGAGTCCTTTGCCTGCACCAAGCTGGGGTATGAGAACGCCTACGAGCTGGGCCCCGGCGAGATCGTCCGGGTCACGGCGGATGGCTGGGAGACCCTGGCCCCCGCCGGAGAGAAAATGCGGATCTGCGCCTTCCTGTGGACCTACTACGGCTACCCCAATTCCAACTATGAGGGGAAGAACGTGGAGGTCATGCGCTGCCGCAACGGGGAGATCATGGCCCGGAGGGAGAAGGAGCAGGGTACGCTGCCCGATGTGGACTGGGTGGCGGGGGTGCCGGACTCCGGTGTGCCCCACGCCATCGGCTACGCCAACGCCAGCGGCAAGCCCTTCGCGCGCCCCTTTGTGAAGTACACCCCCACCTGGCCCCGGTCTTTCATGCCCGCCAGCCAGAAGGTGCGGGAGCAGGTGGCAAAGATGAAACAGATCCCTGTGCCCGAGCTGATCCAGGGGAAAAAGCTGCTGTTCGTGGACGACTCCATCGTCCGGGGCACCCAGCTGCGGGAGACGGTGGACTTCCTCTACGGCGCGGGGGCGAAAGAGGTGCATATGCGCTCCGCCTGCCCGCCCATCATGTACGGATGCAAATACCTGAACTTTTCCCGGAGCAATTCCTCCATGGAGCTGCTGGCCCGCCGCATCGTCCAGGAGCTGGAGGGGGACGAGGGGCAGGAGCACCTGGAGGAGTACGCCGACTCCGGCACGGAGCGGGGCCATTGCCTGCTGAAGCGCATTTGTGAGAAGCTGGGCTTCGATTCCCTGGGCTACCAGTCCCTGGACGGGCTGCTGGAGGCCATCGGTATCGACAGGGACAAGATCTGCACCTATTGCTGGACGGGGAAGGAATGATCCCTGTAGGACGCGATGACTCGGCGCGCCGCTTTGGGACATCGTGAGCGGCGGGCCGGGGTCGTCCCGCCCTACAACCCCACACAATATAGTTTGGAGGCTCCAAAATGGAAAATTCCCATTCTGAATCCTACGCCGCCGCCGGGGTGGACATTGAGGCGGGGTATAAGGGCGTACAACTCATGAAGGAGCACGTGGCCCGCACCAGGATCCCCGGCGTGGTGTCCGGCATCGGCGGCTTCGGCGGGCTGTTCGCCCCTGACGTGGCCGGCATGAAGGAGCCCATCCTGGTGTCCGGTACCGACGGCGTGGGCACCAAGATCCGGGTGGCCCAGCTGCTGGACAAGCACAACACCATCGGCATCGACTGCGTGGCCATGTGCGTCAACGACATCATCTGCTGCGGGGCCAAGCCCCTGTTCTTCCTGGACTATATCGCCATCGGCAAAAACGAGCCGGAGAAGGTGGCCTCTATCGTGTCCGGCGTGGCGGAGGGCTGCGTCCAGTCCGGCTGCGCTCTCATCGGCGGCGAGACCGCTGAACACCCCGGCGTGATGAACCCAGACGACTACGACCTGGCGGGCTTCGCCGTGGGCATCGTGGACAAGGCCAAGATGATCGACAACACCAAAATGAAGGCGGGGGACGTGATCCTGGCCCTGCCCTCCAGCGGCCTGCACTCCAACGGCTTCTCCCTGGTGCGCAAGGTGTTCGACATCGAGCACGCCGACCTGTCCAAGCCCCTGGACGAGCTGGACGGCCGCTCTCTGGGGGAGGAGCTGCTGACCCCCACCAAGCTGTACGTCAAGCCCGTGCTGGCGGCGATCCAGGCCGCCCGCGTGTACGGCGTGAGCCACATCACCGGCGGCGGCTTCTACGAGAACATCCCCCGCTGCCTGCCCGAGGGGCTGGGGGCCCGGATCGACCGGGACGCCCTCCAGATCCCCCTCATCTTCCGGCTGCTCCAGGAGAAGGGCAATATCCCGGAGCGGGATATGTTCAACACCTTCAACATGGGCACCGGCATGGTGCTGGTGGTGGACAAGGAGGACGTGGTGAAGGCCGTGTCCGCCCTGGACGGGGCCGGGGAGTCCCCTAAGGTCATCGGTACGGTGGTGTCCGGCGGAGGCGTGGAGCTGCTATGAGCGTGAAGCGCATCGCCGTGCTGGTGTCCGGCGGGGGCACCAATTTGCAGGCCCTCATCGACGCCCAGGAGCGGGGTGAGATCATCAACGGGCGGATTGCCGCTGTGATCGCCTCCAAGGAGGGGGCCTACGCCCTGGAACGGGCCAAGCGGGCCAACATCCCCGGCTATGTGGTGGCCCGGAAGGACTATGACAGTAACCAAGCTATGACCGCGGCCCTGGTGGACAAGCTGAGAAGCCTCAACATCGATCTGGTGGTGCTGGCCGGGTTTATGGTGATCCTCACCGGGGAGATGGTGGAAGCCTACCCCAACGCCATCCTGAACGTCCACCCCGCCCTGATCCCCTCCTTCTGCGGGGAGGGGTACTACGGCCTCCACGTCCACGAAAAGGCGTTGGAGTACGGGGTGAAGGTGTCCGGCGCCACCGTCCACTTCGTCAGCGAGGAGTGCGATGGCGGGCCCATCGTCCTCCAAAAGGCGGTGGAGGTCCGGGAGGGCGACACCCCGGAGACCCTCCAGCGCCGGATCATGGAGCAGGCAGAGTGGGTGATCCTGCCCCGGGCGGTGTCCCTGTTCTGCCAGGGCCGCTTGCAGGTGGAGGGCCGCACGGTGCGGATTTTGAAGCCGTTAAATCTTTCAAAGGAGTGTCTGCAATGATCAACATGACCGAGTATCTACAGGACAACCCCTATCCCGGCCGGGGCATTATGATCGGCCGATCCGCCGACAATAAGAGCGCCGTCATCGCCTATTTCATCATGGGCCGCAGCGAGAACAGCCGCAACCGGATCTTTGAGGAGACGGAGGACGGCATCCGCACGAAAGCCTTTGACGAGTCCAAGATGACCGACCCCTCCCTCATCATTTACCACCCGGTGCGGCGGATGGACAACGGCATCACCATCGTCACCAATGGCGACCAGACCGACACCATCCGGGACAATATCCTGGCGGGCCACTGCTACCGCCACGCCCTGAACACCCGCACCTTCGAGCCCGACGGCCCCAACTACACCCCCCGGATCTCCGGCGTGGTGAAGCCCAACGGCTCCTACGACCTGTCCATCCTCAAGAGCCTGGACGGGGATCCCTCCTGCGCCTGCCGGTACTTCTACGAGTACGAGGCCCCCAAGGCGGGGGTGGGCCACTTCATCCACACCTACGAGAGCGACGGCAATCCCCTGCCCTCCTTCCAGGGCGAGCCCCGGATGGTATCCATCACCGCCCCCGACGTGGAGACGCTGGCGGGCGACCTGTGGCTGGCGCTGAACGAGGACAACAAGGTGTCCCTGTTCGTGCGGTACATCGATTTGGAAACCGGGGACGACGAGACCTCCATCATTAACAAGCACTGGTGAGCTAAGGGGAGGTACTTATGCCAAAAGGAGATAAGTATGCACCTCTGACAGATTTTCTTTTCCATTGTAAACAGGAAACTGTTCGAATGACTTTTCCTGAAATCGACCATCTATGCGGCCTGTCTCCATACGCATACCAATGTCCCGCCGCATGGAGCAATTCGTCACAGCATTCTTTGACTTTTGGTTGGCTTTTTGCCGATTATATAGTAGAAGATTACAGCTTTTCGGAGCAATGGGTTGCTTTTCGACATGATCCATCTCAGGCAAAGGACTATTTAGCCCGTATTCCAAGCAAAAAAAACCATTAGAGGAGTGCGATCAATGACAGAATTAGAGTTGAAATACGGCTGCAACCCCAACCAGAAGCCCGCCCGCATCTTCATGAAGGGGGACAGGGACCTGCCCCTGGAGGTGCTCAACGGCAAGCCGGGGTACATCAACTTCATGGACGCGCTGAACTCCTGGCAGCTGGTGAAGGCGCTGAAACAGGCCACCGGCCTGCCCGCCGCCTCCTCCTTCAAGCATGTCTCCCCCGCCGGGGCCGCCCTGGGCCTGCCCCTGTCCGACTTGGAGCGGCAGATCTACTTCGCCACGGAGGGCGACCTCTCCCCCATCGCCTGCGCCTATATCCGCGCCCGCGGGGCCGACCGGCTGTGCTCCTACGGCGACTGGGCGGCGCTGTCCGATCCCTGCGACGCCGACACCGCCCGCTATCTGGCCCTGGAAGTGTCCGATGGCGTCATCGCCCCGGACTACACCGACGAGGCGCTGGCCATCCTGAAAACCAAGCGCAAGGGCGGCTACAACGTTGTGAGGATCGACCCGGACTATATCCCCGATCCCATCGAGCGCCGCAGCATCTTCGGCATCGTCTTTGAGCAGGGCTATAACGATTTGGCCATTGACGAGAAGATGCTGGAGAATATCGTCACCGCCAACAAGGAACTGCCCCAGGCGGCCAAGCATGATATGCTGCTGTCCCTCATCACCCTGAAATACACCCAGTCCAACTCCGTGTGCTATGTGAAGAACGGCATGACCATCGGCGTGGGCGCGGGCCAGCAGAGCCGGATCCACTGCACCCGGCTGGCGGGCAATAAGGCGGACACCTGGTGGCTGCGGCAGCACCCCAAGGTGCTGGGCCTCCAGTTTGTGGACGGCATCCGCCGCCCTGACCGGGACAACGCCATCGACATCTACATCTCCGACGAGCACGATGACGTACTGGCCGAGGGCGTGTGGCAGAACACCTTTAAGGTAAGGCCCGAGGTGCTGACCGAGGCGGAGAAAAAGGAGTGGATCGCGAAGCAGTCCGGCGTGACCGTGGGCTCCGATGCCTTCTTCCCCTTCGGGGACAACGTGGAGCGGGCCTTCAAGTCCGGGGTGAAGTATATCGCCCAGCCCGGCGGCTCCATCCGGGACGACCACGTCATCGCCACCGCCGACAAGCACGGCATGGTGATGGCCTTCACCGGCCTCCGGCTGTTCCACCATTGACGGCGGACGATCAGGCGCGGCTGGCCGCCTTTGAGAAAATGCTGGCGGACGTGCAGGCCAGCTACGGGGAGCTGAACGCCCGGATGGACAAGCTCCGGGCGGAGAAGAAGGAGAAAACCGCCACCTTCCGCCAGTATTGGAGCAACAAAATGACCTGCCAGTATATGCTGTCCATGTACCAACAGTACGGGCTGATCGACAAAGCAGCCCTGAAAGACGGGGGTAACGACCAATGAAAGTGTTAGTGGTAGGAAGCGGCGGGCGGGAGCACGCCATCTGCTGGAAGCTGGCCCAGTCGCCCAAGGTGACGGAGCTGTTCTGCGCCCCCGGCAATGGCGGCATCGCCCAGGTGGCCCAGTGCGTAGACGTGAAGGCCACCGACGTGGACGGTATGGTGAAGTGGGCCCAGGAAAACGCCATGGACTTCGTGGTGGTGGCCCCGGACGACCCCCTGGCCCTGGGCATGGTGGACGCACTGGAGGCGGCGGGCACCCCCGCCTTCGGGCCCCGGGCTAACGCCGCCGTTATTGAGGCCAGTAAGGCGTTCTCCAAGGAACTGATGAAGAAGTACCATATCCCCACCGCCAAATATGAGACGTTCACCGAGCTGGACAAGGCCTTGGCTTACATTGAGGAACAGGGCGCACCCATCGTGGTCAAGGCGGACGGGCTGGCCCTGGGCAAGGGCGTGGTGGTGGCCGCCACGGTGGACGAGGCCAAGACCGCCGCCCGGGAGATGATGGCGGACAAGAAGTTCGGCGAATCCGGCTCCACCGTAGTGATCGAGGAGTGCATGACCGGGCCGGAAGTGACGGTGCTGGCCTTTGCCGACGGGGAGCACGTGTACCCCATGCCCGCCAGCCAGGACCACAAGCGGGCCTACGACGGCAATAAAGGCCCCAACACCGGCGGCATGGGGGCTATCTCCCCCCCGCCCCAGTACACCCCGGAGATCGCGAAGCGCTGTATGGACGAGATTTTCCTGCCCACCATCCGGGCGCTGAAAGCGGAGGGACGGCCCTTCCACGGGGTGATCTACTTCGGCCTGATGCTGACCCCGGAAGGCCCCAAGGTGGTGGAGTATAACGCCCGGTTCGGGGATCCCGAGTGCCAGGCGGTGCTGTCCCTGCTGGACAGCGATCTGATGGATATCTTCACCGCCTGCCGGGAGGGGACGCTGGACAAGCTGGACCTCCTCTGGAAGGACAAGGCCGCCTGCTGTCTGGTGCTGGCCTCCGGGGGTTACCCGCTGGACTATAAAAAAGGGTATCCCATCTCCGGGCTGGAGGAGGCGGGAAAGTCCGCGGTGGTGTTCCACGCGGGCACCAGGCTGGACGAGCAGGGCCGCTTCCTCACCAACGGCGGGCGGGTGCTGGGCGTCACCGCCCTGGGGGACACTCTGGACGGGGCCATTGCCGCCGCCTACGCCGCCGCCAAGCCCATCTCGTTCCAGGATATGCACTTCCGCACCGATATTGGGCACGCATTTTGAGAATAGACACACCCCCCGCCTGCAGCGGGGGGTGTTCGCTTCCGGGATGATAACGGGCGCACGTTCTGAGCGTTTACCGCTGCCGATAGAGGGCGCTTTTGTCCGGAAGCCCCTGCCAGGGGCTTCCAAATTTTTTTGCGGATTTTGGAAAAGGGGGTTGACAGAGTTGGTCTATCGTGATAGACTGCAAGCAGGTCGATAGCAATAGACCAAAAGGAGGTTTGTCACATGGAGCATTTACGGCTGGCCGAGGGTGAGTACCGCTTCGCCCGGATTGTCTGGGAAAACGAACCCCTCCCCTCCGGAAAGCTGGTAGAGCTGTCCCAGCGGGAGCTGGGCTGGAAGAAGTCTACCACCTACACCGTTTTGAAGAAGCTGGTAGAGCGCGGAGTGCTGCGCAACGAAAACGCGGTGGTCACCGCCGTCATCCCCCAGGAGGAGATCCTCCGGGAGGAGAGCCGCGCGGTGGTGGACCGGGCCTTTGAGGGCTCGCTGCCCTCCTTCCTGGCCCACTTCATGGGCGGGAAAACCATTTCCGACGCCGAGGCCGACGCGCTGACGGCCATCATCGATCAGTACAGAGAGGGGAATCACCATGCTTGACATTTTGAGCGCCCTATCCCGATTGCTCGCCCCCCTGTGGGAGATGAGCCTTACCGCCGCCTACGCCGCCGCCATCCTCATTGTTTTGCGGATGGTGCTGAAGAAGCGGGCCCCCCGGCAGGTTGTGTGCCTGCTGTGGCTGGTGGTGTTCGCCCGGCTGCTGATCCCCGTTTCCCCGGAGAGCCCGCTGTCCATCGTGCCAGACGCCCGCCCAGCCCAGGAACAGCTCACCCCCTCCCAGCAGGGGCCCGGCGGACAGCTCCCGGTGAACCCCGTTACCCCCACCGCCCCCGTCCAGAAGCCAGGGCAGGCGGAGAATCCGGGGATCGTCACCAACCCCGTGATCAGCAATCCCAACGCCCCCGCCCTTACCCTGCCCGACGGGGTCACCCCCAGCGTCCCCGATCCCCAGCCGGAGGCCCCCGCCCCCTTCCCCTGGCGGGCCGTCCTCACCGGGGTGTGGCTGGCGGGCGGAGCGGCTATGGGCCTCTACGGCCTGATCTCCTATCTGCGCCTGCGCCGCCGCCTGTTCGACGCCATCCGGGCCCAGGACGGGGCCTGGGAGCACCCGGCGGTGGACTCCCCCTTCATCTTAGGGATGATCCGGCCCCGGATCTACCTCCCCGCGGGGCTGACGGGCCAGCCCCGGCGGTTCATCCTCTGCCATGAGCGGGCCCACCTGCGCCGCCTGGATCACATCGTCAAGCCCGTGTGCTGGGCGGCCCTGGCCCTCCACTGGTTCAACCCCCTGGTGTGGGCCGCCTACCTCCTCATGAGCCGGGATATCGAGGCCGCCTGCGACGAGGCGGTGGTGCGGCAGCTGGGCCCCCAGGTCAAGGCGGACTACTCCTACACCCTGCTGGCCCTGGCCACCGGGCGGCGTCTGCCCGCCCCCTCCCCCCTGGCCT